>DATGMS010000119.1:0-5396 GCA_035307285.1 Cyclobacteriaceae bacterium | reverse complement strand
ACTTATCTCGACTTATGGCAAAACGATCCATACATGGCATACCGATCGGGATCTTGAACTCCCTATGGGCCCGCCATTAATTATGATGGGCTTCACCGAGGACGGCCAACTTCGTCCGGATCTACTCGAGGAGAGGGATAGTAATTTTGGGATCTCCACCGCAGAAAAAAGAAAACAAAGAGAAGACATTCCTATGCCTGAGGTAGATCCGCTTGCCAACGCATGGCTCAAAGGTGAAGTAAGACAGGTTCAAATTATAGACTCCTTCCCCGACAGCCTCTCCCATGACCATTAATCACCACTTAAGATGTTTATATGATTTCCCCAGAGGATGAAAATGTGACCAGTATCAGCGATAAAGCAGTGAGCACCGCTTTGGATACCATCAAGCAGTTTTGCTTTGCCCACAATATTACTGTTGCTGTGGCTGAAAGCGTGTCTTCAGGATATCTTCAGGTTTTGTTTAGTTCCGAAAAGGAAGCAGGACTTTTTTTTGAAGGAGGTATCACTACCTATAGTTGTGACCAGAAAGCTCGGCATCTTGAGATTCCGGTCGAAATATGCGATCCATGCAATGGTGTGGATATAGAAATATCCCAGCGCATGGCGCTAAAAGTGTGCGATTTGTTTGACTCAAAAATCGGGCTCAGCCTAACCGGATATGCTTCACCCATTCCAGAGCATAATATATATGACCTATATGCCTTTGGATCCGTTGTCGTTAATGGCGAACTGATGTTTTCGGGAAAACTGACGAGCGCTAAACAAGATGCCGAGGAGATCAGGGAAGACTACGCTAAGCAGTTGGTGTTGGAGTGCGCGAAAGCCTTGAAAGCGGATTTATAAGCTTCTTGTAAACCAAATATTGGATGCATAGCAAGATAGCCCCTCGGGTGAAACGATTAATTCGTTATGTCACGAAGGGTAAAACTTTCCTGCCAATAAACTCAATGAACCCCTCTTGATATCTGTTCACATTGTGGATATCAATTTTCTCAAACCCCAACTCTTGGTAGGTTTGGATCATTTGGATATATTTATCAGGATCATTTGAGACGAAGACAAATTCATCCATTTCATCAGGTGTGACATGGGCCGCGGCCATTTCAAATTGAAGTGGCGTCCGAAGTTGGGAAGATAGGTCGCTCCCAAAGACGTTGGTCTTCCATTGTTCATGAGCCCCAATTCTTGCTTTTTCCTCATCTTCATGATAGGATACTTGCCATTTTAAGGTCATAGGTTTTTTGTTGCCTTCACCGTTATTCCAAGCGGCTGTCACTTTTTTGAGCTGCTCTACCGGTTGCGATATGGTAATCAATTCATCCGCCCATTCCTTGGCCCATCGGGCGGTTTGGGGAGTAATGGCTGCTGCCAACAGCTGGGGGGATGATTTTGGCCTGGTATATAGCCTTGCCTCCTGTACGTCAAAATGGCCCAGATGATTCACTTCTTCTCCCCGCCAGAGTGCCCGCATCACCTGTACGGCTTCCTTGAGCTTTTCGTTCCGACGGGCTTTGGAGGGCCAGTGGGATCCAATGACCCCTTCATTGAGCAACTGCCCGCTTCCTGCGGCAATCCAAAATCGGTCAGGAAACATTTCCAAGAGCGTCGCCACTGCTTGCGCTATGATTACTGGATGATAACGGTGGCAAGGGCAATTTACCACGCCCATAGGAATGGATGTGCGGGACAGGGCTGCACCTAACCACGACCACACAAAGCCTGACTGCCCTTGGGCCTCATTCCAAGGGTAAAAGTGATCTGAAGAAACGGCAAATTGAAATCCCGATTGTTCTGCCAAAACAACTAGAGACAACAGTTCCGAAGGGGAGAACTGTTCGTGAGAGACATGGTATCCTAACTGAATCATGAAGCATCTTGAACAATTATCAGACCTTTCGTATCAGGCCATATGAACTTGTTATCTCCTATTGGGATTGACCCCCTTCCGGTCTATGGATGTCACTTTTAAGAGACATGTTGGGGAAAAGAAGTTACAGAACCCTGCCAGCTAAAAACATAGACAATTCACTTTTCCCGTTGGTATCCTCCCTTAAGATTTTTCATTGAAATGGCATTATTGATGTATATTATATGAATACAACAAGATGGGATTGCAGTTTTTTTGAGTAATCCCCGGAGAAGGACTACATCAGTTCAGACTGATAGGACCATTGGATAAATCATGGGAAAAACAATAATTGTATCAAACAGGCTGCCGCTGAGTGCAGAGAAAACAAATGGTAAAATGGCTTTCAAGCCAAGCTCCGGCGGCTTAGCTACGGGGCTGGGATGTATATTTTCCAAAAAGGACAATCTCTGGATCGGATGGCCTGGAATGGAAATCCCGGAGGCCGAGCAACTAGAAGTTGTAGATCAACTGGGGAAGGGAAAAATGTTCCCGATATTTTTAGATCACCAGCAGGTCACTGATTATTATGAAGGGTTTAGCAACGGTGTGTTATGGCCAGCTTTTCATTACTTCCCCCAATATATCACTTACGACGAAAAATCATGGAACGCTTATGTAGAAGTGAATGAAAAATTCTGTGCGGCGATCCTCGAAAAGGCCGCTCCTGACGACACTATCTGGATTCATGATTACCATTTGCTGTTGTTACCTCAAATGATCAAGCAAGTCTTGCCAGAGGCCACTGTCGCCTTTTTTCAACATATTCCCTTCCCGTCTTACGAGATTTTTAGAATGTTACCGTGGCGGGAGGAGTTGCTGGCAGGGATGTGCGGTGCAGATCTGGTGGGATTCCACACCTACGATGATATGCGCCATTTCATGAGCGCCGTCAGTAGGGTATTAGGTTTTCCGAACGAAGGAGGCTACATACGAGCTGAAGGTCACCTTGTTAATGTGGACGCATTCCCCATGGGCATTGATTACCAAAAATACGAAGAATCAGCCAAGCATCCGGCTACCCAAGAAATCATATCCCAATATAAATCTTTTCTAGGTGAGCAAAAACTATTGATCTCCATAGATCGGCTGGACTATTCTAAAGGTATTCCGCAACGTCTAAAGGCATTCGAGCTATTTTTGGAGGAGAATGTAGCACAAAGGGAGAAGGTATCATTGATCATGATTGTGGTGCCGTCAAGAGAGCAGGTTAGGGAATATGCCGAGCTAAAGGAGGAGATAGATACCTTAGTCGGCAGGATCAACAGTAACTACTCCACCTTTGACTGGGTGCCGATTCACTATTTCTATCGTAGCTTTCCTCTGGAAGAATTGAGTGCGTTTTATAGTATGGCGGATGTAGGTTTGGTCACGCCTCTGAGAGATGGGATGAATCTAGTTTGTAAGGAATTTGTCGCCAGCAAAGTGGATAAGAAGGGGGTACTGATATTGTCAGAAATGGCCGGCGCCAGCAAAGAATTACAGGATGCTATTTTGGTCAACCCTAATGATATACAGGAGGTTGCTTCAGCTATCGAGAAAGCCCTTACCATGGATGTGGAAGAGCAAAGTAGAACCATGCAAACCATGCAGGAAAATTTGAGGAAATATGATGTTTTCCAATGGGTGCAGGTCTATATGAAGCGCTTGGAGCATGTGAATCAAAAACAAGCTGAGCTCCGATCAAAGAGATTGGATGCAGAGGATTTAGAAAGACTGCAGAGGACATTTAATGCTGCAGATAAACCCGTTGTTTTCCTTGATTATGATGGTACTTTGGCTGGCTACCAATCTAAGCCGCAGGTTGCGTTTCCGGATTGGGAGCTGAAATCGGTTGTCCGACAGCTGGCAAAAAAGACTTTGGTGGTAATTATCAGTGGCAGGGATCGAGAGACTTTGGGAAAATGGTTTGAACACGACCCTGTAACCTTAATGGCCGAACATGGTCTGTGGGTAAAAAGGAAGGATACCGGCTGGTGCTCCATCATGTCCGTTGATAATAGTTGGAAGCCGAATATTCGCCAAGCGATGGACTATTATGTGCTCCAAAGCCCTGGAGCTTATGTTGAAGAAAAAGCCAATTCGTTAATATGGCATTGCCGGGGTGTAGAAAACAAAGTTAGAGGCTTGAAAATGAGGGAGATATTTTGCCACCTAAAATACCTTGCCCAAGGCAACAATCTTCAGGTATTGGAAGGCAATCTTTTTCTGGAAATCAAAGGCTTAGAAACGGATAAAAGTAATGCTGCCATGAACTTTATTGCTAGAGAAAACTATGACTTTATATTGGCGATCGGAGATCATGGGACAGATGAAGAGACTTTTAAAGCGCTACCTGCTTGGGCATTTAGTATTCGTGTAGGTGATGAATTTACTCACGCCAAATATCACGTAAAATCCCAAAGAGACGTAAAACAGCTGCTTCACAAACTGGGTGAAGTAGAGAGCTTACGGTGGGTGATTTAGAAAATATTCAAACCGGTGCGGACTAAAATAATTTCCCACCGATTGATTTATCGTATAACATTATAGGTGACAGATATAGCGGTAGATTTTCCTACAGGCCAGACCTTTCCACAGCCTCTCCATATTATTTGGCTTCTTTAAATAGGTTCTCTTAAATTTCAATGATTGATGTGGATCCAAGAATCAGTTAGGTAGAGATTTTGCGGTATCTAGGATACGCTGACGAACAGCCTAGAAATTGCGGTATGTTGTTTTCCTTGCACCAACATTCGGCGGAGAAGAACTGATTGCAAAATGGAACGGAGGGAATGCGTTGACGAATACCCCATGATTTTCCACCATTAAATCCCATCGGCTTATGAAAACGTTTATAGTTCCTACCGATTTTTCCCCAGAAGCAGAAAACGCTTTGGAGTATGCTTGTTCAGCAGCGCGAGATTTGAACGCTCGTGTTATACTATTTAATTCCTACAGCTTTCCCGTCCACGCTTCCAATGCAAGGCTTTCAGCGTCCAGTATGCATGGTCTGGAAGAACATAATAAGGAGCTGTTGCAAGAGAGGGCGGAAAAGCTTTCAAGAGAATGTGGCATTGTCATAGATTACGAGTATGGTCTAATGGTAGAGGTCAGTGAAGAATTGGATAATTTAATGGCAAAATACAAAGGCGATATCGTATTTATGGGCATGGCTCCCAAATCTGTTGCCCAAGAACTTTTTGGAAACACCACTACGTCAGTAATGATGAAGCAAAAATATCCGGTTCTTGCCGTTCCTATGGGCTCAAGGTATACAGGGGTAAAGAAGATACTATTTGCCTGCGATAATTTTGACCAAGTGCCAAAAAAGATATTGGATCGGATCAGGGAAATGGCCACTGCCTTACATGCTGAGGTGGAAGTGTTCC
Organism: Cyclobacteriaceae bacterium; assembly: GCA_035307285.1. GTDB lineage: Bacteria > Bacteroidota > Bacteroidia > Cytophagales > Cyclobacteriaceae > DATGMS01. Next base: position 116 of record DATGMS010000119.1, on the reverse strand, counting down.
GGGTTAAGTCTAAAATCCGCAGCTTAGCAAATCCATCTGAACCTCCTATTTCCAGTAAAGTCATTGACGAAGGCTTAGAGGGAGTTTCCTACTACTATAAAGATGTAGAATCGGGA
>DATGMS010000118.1:0-6251 GCA_035307285.1 Cyclobacteriaceae bacterium | reverse complement strand
AGGCAATGCAATTCTGGATGTCCAGATGGTTGGCGAAGACCTTGCACTTGATGAAGTAGTGGTTATCGGTTACCAAACGCTGCGAAAATCCGACCTTACCGGAGCGGTTTCCAATATCCGTGCAGGGGATCTCAACTTGAGTGCACCGACAGTGGGGCAGGCACTGACTGGGAAGATCGCCGGGGTGCAAGTATCCCAAGTCTCCGGTGCACCGTACGAAAGTACGAAAGTACGGGTGAGAGGGATCGGGTCAATCAATGCCAGCTCTGAACCTTTATACGTAATAGATGGATATCCAGCTGGTAATGATGTCTATATCAATCCCAACGACATAGAGTCGATAGACGTGCTGAAAGATGCTGCTTCTGCCGCTATCTATGGATCGCGTGCCTCCGGCGGTGTGGTATTGATCACTACGAAAAGAGGTGCGGAAGGCAAAGCTACCGTGGAGTTTGACTACCAGTCGGGGATCCAGCAACTGGAGAAAAAAGTGGACCTGTTAAATTCCACACAGTTCGTAGATCTTCTAATTGATGCCCGGAACAACAACTACCGCAACCTGGTTGAAAATTCAGGCCTTGCCTGGACAGACGCCATGTATTCGGATTCCAACGAGGCTAGAGTGGCCAAGGTGGGAAATGCAGGTGGGGTAAGTATTCCCACGGATTTTTATGATTTTGAAAACCAGCGGCCGATAGCTCCGCAGTATGATACAGACTGGCAAGATGTCCTCTACCGTAATGCGCATTCACAACGTTATAACCTCTCCATCAGCGGGGGGAACAACAAGACCAGGTATTTTGTCAGTGGAGGCTATCAGCACCAGCCCGGCATTATTCGGACTACCAAGCAGGACCGCTTAAACCTGAGGGTAAATATTGATTCAGAGGTAAGTGAAAGGTTCCGGGTAGGAGCCAATATGGCCTTCACCAACAATGACAACCGGGAAGTAAGGGAAGGGCGATTTAACCAAGGGCCAATCTTAGGAGCTCTGATTTATATGCCTATCTTCCCTGCTTATAATGAAGATGGAAGCCTCGCCAAAAATCAGGCTGCGTCCATGTCCTCCGCCTATGGTTTCCAGAGTATTGAAAACCCATTGGCTTTGGCCAGCGAAACCATCATCAGCCGATTGGGACAAAGAGGCACTTATAACGTGCATGCCAGCTACGACCTTTTGGATGGCCTAACCTTTAAGGCTAACCTCGGTATGCAGAGTTATTATGAAAAATATGAGTTTTATCTTCCCACCAGCTTAAGTAGTGGAGCCAATCCGCCTTATTCAGACCAGGCAAAAAATGCAGCTTATGCTACTGCCCAAACTCGGAATCATCTAGACAGGCTAGGGGAATTCACCGTAGCTTACCTCAAGGATTTCGGTAGACATTCGATCAATGCCTTAGCAGGATATACCGTACAAGCTACAGACATCGACGTGATCAGTGTGACCGCCAATGGCTTTGAAAACGACAATATCAAGGAAATCACCGGTAAAGGTGCCGATCCGACCAATTTTCAAATGAATAGCGAAACAGGCAAATCACAGAATCGCCTTTTGTCTTACCTCTCCCGCGTCGGATACAATTATGACAGCCGTTATTACCTAACAGCTTCCTTTCGAAGAGACGGTTCTTCCCGTTTCGGTCCGTTAAACCGTTATGGCAATTTCCCTTCTATATCTGCCGCTTGGAACATCTCCAATGAAAGCTTCTACAACGACTGGTTAGGCCAGGGTTCCTCATTGAAACTTCGGGGAAGCTGGGGCTTAAGCGGTAACAACAATATTGGGAACTACAATTACCGACAGGCCATCTCCACTCCACAAGGTGTAGTGTTCGGCAACGGTTCCATTGCTTCCTCCGTATGGCCGCAGAGCATGCGTGACCTTGCGCTGGGCTGGGAATCTACCAGTCAATTTAATGTAGGGATAGATGCCGAGCTGTTGGACGGAAGATTGTCTTTTATCGCCAACGGGTACCTCAGCCGATCCTACAACCTTTTGTTCAATATGCCGGTCTCTGCCATTTCCGGCGCGACAACGGTCTTGACCAATATGCGGGATTCCAAGGTGGAGAACAAGGGGATCGATCTTCAAGTCGATGCGGTTCTTGTCTCCAACCAGGACTTCAATCTCAACCTCAGCGGCAATTTCTCTCTGAACCGTAACAAGGTTCTGGATTTGGGTGGGGGAAGCACTATCCTTTCAAGAGGTGCGGAACGCTCTTACCTTACCCATATCACGACCACCGGCCAACCCATCGGGATGTTTTATGGCTTCAAAGTCGCGGGAATGGTCCATGAAAGCGATATGGAAAATATTGCGGCAGATGATGCGGTATATAACTCCTCCACCCAGTCTTTCCCTGAAGGTTACATATTGAAAGGACCGGCCCGGTCCCTCGCATCAAGCAACCCGCTGCGTCCCGGAGACCTTCACTTTGAGGACGTAAACGGTGATGGCGTAGTCAATGATGACGACAAGACGGTGATTGGAAGCCCATATCCGGATTTCACCTATGGTATGACGCTGTCAGGTAATTATAAAGCTTTTGACTTTTCGGTTGCCATTAATGGCTCCCAGGGAAATGAAGTACTGGACGGCCAGGATTATTACTTGTTCAATATGGAGGCCTCCGGCAACCAGTATGCCGTAGTGGATGATCGCTACAGAAACACCAACAGTCCCGGTAACGGCTGGGTCTACAAAGCTTCAAGGGGAGGGACACAAAGCAACAGTACCCGTCTGTCGACCTTCTATATTCAGGATGGCTCCTTTTTGCGGATCACTAATATCACGGTAGGTTATAGCCTTCGTAACCCAATGGCGCTGGAGCGTATGAGATTATCCGGCCTGCGTATCTATGCGGGTGTGGACAATGCCTTCACCTTTACCAATTATCTAGGTTACAACCCTGAAGTGGATTACAATGACGGGGCCAACCTGACACCCGGCGTGGATTATGGAAAATACCCTTTGATGAGATCTTACAATCTGGGGGTCAAACTAACATTCTAATTATCTATTGAATAAAAACATGAAAAACTATAGTAAAATCATCTTGATCACCCTGGCAATGTTTGGCTTAGCGGCGTGTGGAGAGGAATTTTTAGACCTTTCAGACCCAAACGCGGTAGCGGCGGACAATTTCCTGAGTACTGAGACTGATGTGGAAGTTGCAGTTAATGGCATCTACACCGCAATTAGACATAACAACGCGCTCGGGGAGGGCAGCGGCGTCTACACGGATGAACGGAGCGATGATATGGGAAGAAATGACAACCAATCCAACGCCGGAGAACCGTTCCAATTTAATGACTTCTCCTTATTGCCCGGGAATACCTATTTAAAGAACCACTGGGCTGCACTTTATACCATCGTGACGCGTGCGAATTACGTCATCAACAACATTGACGAAGTGGCGTATACCAACGAAGAGTTGAAAAGCAGTCACCTGGCACAGGCTAGTTTTTTGAGAGGTTTGGCTTATTACCACCTGGTCAGAAAATGGGGGCTCGTTCCGGTGGTTACCGAACAGATAGAAACTCCCGACCAACTGAGTGAAGTTACCTTTAGGGTAGAAGAAGCAAAAGTTTATGAGCTGATCATTGCAGATCTTCAGGTGGCCATTGCCAGTACTTTACCCGACCATCAGCCGCTTTCCGGTAAGGGTAAAGTATCCAAAGTCGCAGCATATGCCTTGCTGGGTGAAGTGTACTTAACCATGGGAAGCAATGGAATAGGTGAACAGGACCCAGTGGCCTATTTTAATCTGGCCAAGGAAAACCTTAATCAAGCCTATAGCCGCAGGGGCTTTGGCGAGCTAAAGGAGATCAGCTATGAGTCGGTGTTTGATGTCGAACAGAAATCCACTAACCCTGAGATAATTTTTCAGATCGTGTACAGACAAGGCGACAGAAACCTGAGCTCTGCAGTAGCCAGAAACAATCAAGCCTTGGGTGAAACGGTCAATTCCTTACGACCCGCGACAGGGTCAGGTACAAGAGTCAATTTAGATTTGGTCAATGAGTACGAACCCAACGATCCAAGGAGGGAGTTCTCCGTCCAGTTTGCTGAGCATCCTACTGTACAGGAGTGGTTTATCACAAAGTATCGTGATACCAGCGATGCGGCTGGTGTAAACGGATTTGGTGGCAACGATCATGTCATGATGCGCTACGCTGATGTGATCCTGCTTTTGGCGGAGGTTAATTTCCGACTTGGAAACGAAACGGAAGCAATTAAAATGCTAAATCAGGTGCGTGAACGGGCAGGACTTCCTTTGTATGAAGAAGCCAAGCAGGATCCCACCTACGCCAGCAATTTCCCTACCTTGCAGTTGGCGATTCTCCATGAGAGACGTGTGGAATTGGCCTTTGAGCAAAAGCGTTGGTATGACCTTCTGCGGGCATTCAGTCCTCAGGAACTGGTAAATTATTTCGGTAGGAAAAAGCAATCAGATTACGGAATTGCCAATCTTGACAACATCAGTGAAAAAGACAGATATTTCCCGATTCCTTTTGACGAATACAAATTGGATCCTGAAAAAATGTATCAGAACCCGGGATACAATTAAACTGCTAAAATATCCCTGCTCCGTTTTTTAAGGGTAAGATCACCAAGAGGAAGACCGTCCACGGTCTTCCTCTTATCTCCAGCAAATGTCGGCAACAGCCATGCACGGGGTCTGTAGCAAGGGATGCAATCTGGAAAAAGCCAACAGACAGGATGACGTGCTTGTTATTTCCTAGCCGGAACAAACAGATCAGGGGAGGAACAGACTTCAAACACGGTATATCTCCTATTTATATTTTCAAGAATCAGCTAATTTTTTTTTGATCCACTGCCCAAAATCATAATATTTTAATAGCTGCTTTTCAAAATTGTTTTGTGCTATTTCTGTTACATCTTTCTCGATTTTACTCCATAGTTTCAGGTTGCTGATTTTACTCTTCCTTTTCGGGTCATTTTTTATCGTTTTGAAAATTAAAGATTCTATTTTTAACACCTTTCCGTTTTTGGAGAAGATTCTTTTATAAGATCTTATTTCGTAGTCAAGGAAATTAATGTTGTCGAGTTCATAATGAACCAGCATATGGGTTAACCATGCGGCTTTAAATATGGCCGAATTTTCTTTTATTTTTCCAAAGCCTGTTATCTTACTCAATTGCTTGTTGGCTTTTTGAAAGTCCCCGGTACAAAAATAAGCCAGCCCGATATAGTACATCAATTCGGTCTGCTTGTCATAACTTCCCGTGTTGTCTTTGTTTAGAAATGCGCTTGGGATTGAAGTAGAGAGCTGGATGGCACTGGAAGGATCTTCGTTATTGATCAACATGTTCAATTTGTAAACGTAAATAGTTTGCCATGCAATGGTTTGAAAATACTCTGGGAATTTTTGTTCCATCAGCTCTTCCAGTTTTTGAATAAAGAAAGCCATTTCCCTAAAATACCCGATGGACCTCAAATTGTCCAAAATGCCGTCAACCGTGAAAAGATAGTCGTAGGGAGGAAAGCTCCAGAGCATTTTGTTGTTTTCAAAAAGGCTGCTCAACTCTTTGAAGGATTTTAGCGAAGACTTGAACTGCCCTGTATGTACTAAAAAGTAGGACTGAAACAGCAAATGCATCTTTTGGGATTCAAAGTTGCTCTGATTTCCTCGAGTGATTAAGCTAAGTTCACTAATGAGCAAATCGTTTAATTTTTCCGTATCTTCAGTAGATAACGATCTTCCGGATTGATTTAACCTCAGTATCAACACCTCGAATAGCGAGGAATGCTCCTGGAGTAAATGCAATTGGCGAAGATAGTTTTTTGTCTTCATCTGGAGTTCAACCAGATCTTTTTCCTCCATCTGAATAAATCCCGATTCTGTAAGGTGATTAAGCTCGAGACGATGGCTTTGGAAGGAGACAAGATTATCTTGAAGATCGGCGGATATTTTTTGGGCTTTTTTAATTTCTTTATAACCTTCCCTAGGCAACGACCTTTCAAAAAGAACTTTGGACCTCATGATGCTGTGGTACTGCTGAAACCATTTGTCATTGGCTATGCTAATCTGTACCAAAGAGTCGGTAATTATTTTAAACAAATACGCAGCAGCATTGTCAAATGATTTTTCTGGATGTTTACTCTTAAAACAGGACTCTATTAATTCAATATCACCAAAGGCTTGATTCACGATGATCCCAAACAAATCCAGGTATTCTTTAGAGCCGGATTGTCTTTTGCAATAATTTTTAAAAAAACGCTT
>DATGMS010000117.1:0-10816 GCA_035307285.1 Cyclobacteriaceae bacterium | reverse complement strand
AGTGGCCATTACCGCCGATCTTACGTTAACGCAGAGCCAACAGAAGGAAAAGTACCAAGCTATCCTTGAAGACATTACTTTACGCTACACCGAGGAAATAGCTAGTAATTTCAAACACAGCCACTATAAAATCACCCGTAGGGTGGTAAAATTCGGCTTCGCCCGACTACTGAACACTGCACGGGTAAAGGGCTTCAAATCCCTCTTTAGCAGCCAATATACCCTACAGGATAAAATTCAAATCATAGGGGAGACAGATCAACTCCGTGATCTTGCCTCAAGGGGAACCATTGTGATGACTCCCACCCACTTCAGTAACCTAGACAGTATTCTGATTGGTTGGACTATCAATACTTTGGGCTTGCCGCCTTTCATCTACGGTGCAGGCCTCAACCTGTTCAATATTGAGATTTTTGCCTATTTTATGAATGCCTTGGGCGCTTATAAAGTTGACCGTCGCAAAAAAAACCGTCCTTATCTCGAAACCTTAAAGACCTATTCCTCCGAAGCAATACAGTTTGGCTGCCATAGCTTGTTCTTCCCCGGAGGAACCAGATCCAGAAGTGGCAAGCTGGAAAGTTCTTTAAAATTGGGATTGTTGAGTACCGCCATTGAAGCCCAAAGGGCCAACTATCAGAAAGGGATAGAGGATATCAGCGGGAAGGTTTTTATCGTTCCTGTCACGATCAATTATCATTTTGTACTGGAAGCCCCCAGCCTGATCAAGGAGTATCTAAACCTCACCGGCCAGGAAAGGTATTATCAGGAAACGGATGAATTTTCCAACTCCTATAAGATCGCCAAATTTTTGGTCAAGTTCTTCACCAAGGGTTCGGACATTTCCGTCTCCATCGGTCGGGCTATGGACACCCTGGGGAATTATGTAGATGCAGACGGCAACAGCTTGGACAAGCATGGTCGGGTCATTGACTGTAAAGATTATTTCATTTCCGGGGGGCGCATCACGGTGGATAAGCAGAGGGAAAATGAATACACCTATAAGCTGGGAAAGAGGATTGTGGAAGAATTCCATAGGATCAACCGGGTATTCAGTAGCCATCTGGTCGCGTTTGTCGCTTTTCAGATGATCAAACGCGACAACAAAAAGCTGGACCTGTTCAACTTGCTCAGATTACCGGACGAAGACATCAGTCTAGCATACGAGAGTTTTAAAGCTGAGTGTGGAAGAGTCTTGGCCAGAATCTACGAATTAGAAGAGGAAGGAAAACTACATGTCGCGCCGCATCTAAAACAAGATATGGATCAAGTCATTGCCCACGGACTGGAAAATGTCGGCATGTACCATGCAAAGCGTCCCCTGATAAGACAGGATTCAGGGGAAATTGTTACGGAGGACTTAAACCTGCTGTATTTTTACCACAACAGACTTGACGGATATGAACTTGAGAAACTCTTTAAATAATAAACCGGTAGGCGTCATCGGCATTGGCAGTTTCGGCGCCGTCATCGCTAATATTTTGGCGGAAAAAAAACAAGTGATTGTATACGCCAGAAACCCAAAGGTCGTCCAGGAGATCAACCAAGCTCATACCGCAGAAGGAAAGGTCCTCCACCCAAAAATCGTAGCTACCGATGATCCGGAGTACATATGTGGCCGTTGCGATATATTGTTTCCAATGATTTCTTCTTCCGGATTCCGGGAAGTGATGCAGAAGTTTTCTCCCTTTCTTCACCCTTACCATATATTGATCCATGGCACCAAAGGCTTGGCGATTGATTTGCCCCCCGGCAAATCCCTGAGTGATCTACAAAAGATCAATAGGGAAAATATCTATACCATGAGCGAGGTGATCCAGAATGAAACGGTAGTGGTGCGGATAGGCTGCTTGGCTGGACCAAATTTAGCCAAGGAACTCGAAACCGGGCAGCCGGCCGCAACGGTAGTGGCCAGCCGTTATGACGAAGTAATCCTTGAGGGGCAACGGCTACTTCGGAGAGATAATTTTCAGGTATATACCAACAAAGACATAATTGGGGTGGAACTCAGCGGCGTATTGAAAAACATCATCGCCATCGCAGCGGGCGCACTGGCGGGCATGGGATTGGGCGAAAATGCCAAAGGCCTTCTGATTTCTCGTGGAATGGTGGAAATGATCCATCTTGGTAAAGCCTTGGGGGGAAATACTACCTCATTTATAGGCCTGGCAGGCATAGGGGATTTGGTCACCACCTGTAGTTCCACCTTTTCAAGAAACTACACCGTGGGATACAAGTTAGCCCAAGGAGATAGTCTCGAGACCGTTCGACAAACAATGGCAGAAACCGCTGAAGGCATTAATACTGTAAGGCTGGTCAAACTCTTTATAGAAGGGAAAGGCCTGCGGGCGCCCATCACAGAAAGCCTTTACAAGGTGCTCTTCGAAGGTTTTAAAGTAGAAGTAGCCCTGCAATACCTTATGAAAATCCCCTTGAATGTGGATGTGGATTTCTTGGAGAATTGAGGTATGATTGGTGCTAGGCAATACGGACAGGCTTCCTGCTGCCTAACTCGGCTAACCTATTGACCGGAGAAACCTACTCTCGGACCAACCTTTAGGGCTAGCGCACCCAATAATTTACCGCAACGAATGGGTGTAGATTAATAAACAAATGCTTAAGTTGTACGACCTAATCTAGAAGCTTTGTGCTTTTACAAACCCGAAATCTCCTTCGAAAATGAAAACCCGGCTGGCTTTATTAGTGGTGTTCCTCCCTATCCTATTGTTTGGACAGACCCACTTGCAATTTGAAGAACCCGTAAAGCAGCGGGTGTTTGTATTAACCGATATCACGAATGAGCCGGATGACCAGCAGTCGCTTGTCCGCTTTCTGGCTTATGCCAACGAATACGATATTGAGGGGCTGGTGGCGACCAGTTCTACCCACCTTAGAGAAAGGGTTCGTCAAGACAAAATTGAAGAACTAATTCATTCGTACGGGAAAATAAAGCCGACCCTTGACGTTCATGGGCAAGGCTACCCCTCTGCCGATTATCTCCTACGCATTACCAAAGGACACCTGCCCTATTTTGGACAGGAAGCGGTGGGAGAAGGCAAAGACTCGCCCGGTTCAGACTTATTAATACAAGCTGTAGATAAACCTGACGAACGGCCACTCTGGGTGGCGGTTTGGGGTGGAGCCAATTGCCTCGCTCAAGCACTATGGAAGGTGAAGCAAACCCGCTCCGAGGCAGAAGTTCAGCGGTTTGTCTCCAAGATTAAGGTCTATGCTATAGCCGACCAAGATGACTCCGGAAGGTGGATAAGAACTAATTTTCCGGGCATATATTATATTATCGACCCCACAGGCAGCACCTATTTGGAATATTATAAAGCTACATGGACGGGAATCTCCGGGGATCAGTTTTACAGAAACGGTCCAATGGAAAATTTCGAGTTAGTGGACAACCCTTGGCTGAGAGAGAACATCATTGACAACCATGGCCCACTTGGACAACAATATCTGGAAGCGACCTATATTATGGAAGGGGATACACCATCCTTTCTGGGTTTGATCAACAATGGCCTTGCTTGGTACAAAAGCCCGGCCTATGGCGGCTGGGGAGGACGATATCAGCTATACCAATCCTATGCGGAAGTCGACAAGATATGGACAAGTTCTGTCAACACCCAAGATGAAATTCGGTTAACGGATGGGAGGCTGGAAGCCTCGAACCAGGCGACCATCTGGCGGTGGAGAGAAGCCTACCAGCATGACTTTGCCGCAAGAATGGATTGGAATGTGGCGGCTGACTTTGACCAGGCCAACCATAACCCTGTCATCATGCTCAACGGGAATGAAGGTAAAGCATTGGCCACAGGTAAAGTGGCAGAAGGGGAAAAGGTAATGCTTTCTGCCAATGGTAGCCATGACCCGGATAACGATGAGCGGTCCTTTAACTGGTTCGTTTATAAAGAGGCAGGGAGTTTTACCGGCGACTTCGTCCTAGAAAATCCTTTTAAAGATGAAATCAGTTTTTCCATGCCTAAGTTAACATCAGGCCAGGAGCTTCATATCATCCTGGAAGTGAGAGACAACGGGACGCCCTCGTTATCTAGCTACAGAAGGATCATTTTGACACATCCATAAATCGCGCTGAAAATCTAGAATAAGGCACTCATGGATCTGGGCGACTATGATATGCGAATGTCCCAGGCTCTATCTATAGGAATAATCCTTTTTTGGCTACCGCAACACCGGGATTTCTCAATCGGACAGCAAGATTCTGATTCACTAAAAGAAACTGATCAAGAAGGCAAGAACGATACATGGGGAAAATTATTTGGACTTGGGGATCTCATGGAAGAGGTGAAGAAATAAACGAATCAATTAGAACAGGCTTACCTACCAACGGGCAGGTTGAAGGATCTTTAGCATTCTGAGCGTTTCCACAAATATTACACTGGAGACTTGTACTAAATAGTGCCGTCACTAAAGATTTCCTTACCCCACGTGGATTCTCTTCTTAAAATGTTGGACATGGAAGTAGCGTATCCCTTTTCAAAGGTGCACCCGGGTTTTTCCTGGGAAATATATAAGACAAGCTTATCTCATGTGCCCCTCCGGATTGAATGCCCAATTGGGAGACGGTATAATCAAAGCTATAGCCAATATTCAGACCTGAGGGAAGATTGAACCCTACCAGCAGAACCACCGCATCTCTATTGCTTTGGTTTTCCACCGGCTTATAAGGCAAGCCTCTGTACCAAGCACCAAAAATCAAGGGCTCCATGTAGATATACGCGCCGACATCTAATTGTTCAAATGGTCCCTGACGCTTGTAGTTCAAGGTGGGGGTAATATACCTTTGCTTGAAGGTATGGGTGAAATCCCTCCTCATTGGACCGTTGCCCAAAGATATCCTGTAACCGGTATGAACAGAGAATTTCGCCGGCAAGTTGCTGATTCCCAAAGAATTTTGGTCATCCTGCAAAAAGGATTGGTTAGGCTGATTGACATGGTGGGCAGAGAGGCCCAGCCAGAAGTTTTCCGTAAAGAAAAGACCACCCAACGAAAGAGAAAACATGTTGATTGGCTCGCCAAGGCTCGGAAACTCATCTCCCGGCAAGGGTGGGCCAAAAGGATCGCTAGGATTTATCTGATTGGCAAAAAGCAGGTTTTCGTAGAACCCAATGTCTCTCCTCATATAGCTTGCCTGGAACCCCGGCCTAAAGTAAGAGGCTTCGCCCAATCTGACTTCGTAAGCATAAAGCGCCGAAACCGTAGTAGACCGCAGATTGGCCGCACCTTCCACATCGCTCGTCACCATCACCCCCACCCCGCTATTATAATCTTCAAGAAAGGTATCGTAATACGCTGAGAAAGTGTTAAAATTGGCATCCAGACCCGGCCATTGATTCCGGTAATTAAGCCCTACTCTGCCACTGAGCTCCGAACCTGTAAAAGCAGGATTCAAATAGAGCGGGGCAGCATAATATTGGCTATATTGTGGATCTTGGGCGTGACTGGTTAGGGTTGTCGCCAATAGGATCAGCACAAAAAAAACTGAGTATAAATAAGACCTAATCAAAGATTTGTCCGTTTATTTGAGTGTCAACTAGGTTACAAACGTTTTGCTGCATTTTGTGTTTTATAAAGCAGCCAGCAAATTATGAAAATCCGCCCTATTTCCATAAATAATATTTTTATAGTTTTCTGTGGTGTAATTTCTTTCTTGTTGGTTAACCATGCCTCGGCCCAAGGATTTAACGAAAATGAATGGATTTTTGGCTACTGCGAAGGTACGGACAACAATTATATTTCTTTCGGAAAAGACGGGATCGCCAAGGTGCAGACCATCCCAGGGGACATAACTTTCGGGAAAGGCAATTCGGCCATGGCCATTGATCCAATTACCGGGAAGGTGCTTTTCTATACCGATGGTGCCTTGGTGTACAACTACCTTAACCTTTCCATGCAAGGTGTGGTGGGCGAATTGGGAGGTTCGGAAACGGGCCGCCAAACAGTAGCCATTTCTGAACTGGATTATTCGACAGACCAAGACGGGAACAAACTCTTTTACATTTTCTATATCAATGCGGCAGGTGTGTTGCAAACTGCCGTTGCGGACATGAACGACCAAGGCGGTGCCCAAGCCGGCCATCCCCCGGCGGGGGCCATCTCAGAGGGTGGATCATTTGGGCCGGCGAGGGGAGCTATTGCCGTGGTGAAAACTGCTGGGTCACCTAATTATCTAATCAGTTTTGAAGACGGGCGTCTGATAGCACGTGAAATTGGTGCTAACGAGGGAGATTTTACCATCACAGGTGATCTCACTTTGAGCTTTGCGCCCAAGGCCATCATTTTTGATGAAGATTCGCAAAACCTGTTGCTTATTCCTCCTACTCCCAACGAAGATCTGCTGCAGGTTCCGTTCGACACTTCTACCGGAACTTTTGGTACCGGTCTTACCTACGGACAAACAGGAGCCAGCGAACCGATAGAAGGAGTCGTGTTTTCTCCGGACGGTGATTTTATCTATTATTCACAAGACAACCTATTGTACAGGATCCCTACCTCCGATCCCGCGGCCTCCCCAGAAGAAATTCCCTTAACAGCAGATATTTTTAAGATCTACGATGTAAAGACAGGTCCTGACGGACAACTATATTACATCTATGAAGAAACCGAAGGCGGTCCGCAACTCGTAGGAAGGGTAACTAATCCTGACGAAGAGGAATTGGAAGAAGTGGAGACGGAAGAAGACCCTTTTAATGGAGCGGATTTCTGCGGCCGGGTTTTCCCTGTATTTGCTCCTAATATCGATTTAGAAAACCAAGTGGACTTTACCTGGGAGCCCATGGATCCCTGTATGAACAACCCTTTGCAGCTAACCAGTGTGATTACCCCAGAAAATTACCAGCCGGTAAGTTTCGAATGGGTGATCAATCCTCCATTGACTGATGAAGAGGGTGAAGAAATAGAAATGGACCTGAACGAGGAGCATTTATTGCTGCCGTCGCAAGCCACTTCCCAGGAAAGCATTTCAGTAACCCTTACGGTAACCTTTGCCAACGGCGATACAAGAGAGGTGAACCACAATATAACGTTTCAGGAAAACAACCTTCAAGCCCAGTTTAGCGCTTCTGACACTACCCTGTGCGAACCTCAGTGCATTGATCTGCAGGAGCTGCTTGAGGTGCAAAGTGGGGACCAACAGGGAGGAGGTCAACCCGGCGGGGGCGGCGGGGGCATAGGCATTCCCGGCCTTCCAGGTGGTGGAGGACAATCAGGAGGAGGACAACAGGGCGGAAACTATGAATATTTTTGGTCCAATAAAAAAGAAGAGGGCTGGAGTGCCGAGGCTCCCAACGAAGTTTGTCTGCCAGGACATTATTGGGTACTGGTAAGAGAGCAAGGCTCCTCCTGCTATGCCTACGCCAGCATCCGGGTAAAAATCTGGGATCTTGATGACCAGTCGAACAATATCTGGTATTTTGGAAATGGAGCAGGACTGGATTTCAACCGGGATCCCGATGACCCGGATGCTCCTACACCCAGACCTATAGAAAGTCCTCATCCACAAAATATCCCTGCCGGGGTCACCACCATTTCCGATCAGGCGGGGGAGGTACTCTTCTATACCGACGGGCAAACCGTTTGGGACCTCAACGGTGATCCCATGCAGAATGGTGAGAACATCGGAGGGGACAGACAATCCTCCCAAAGTGTACTTGCGATTCCTTTGCCGCAGGAAGAAACCCTCTTTTACTTGTTTACCACCCAGACTTCCGCCAGCGGTTCTCCCGAAGTAAATTTCTCTCTGGTAGACATCAAAGGAGATAACCCTCAAGGCGTGGGAAATGTGGTTAGCAACGACAACTTCCTGTTTAGTCCCAGCACGCAGCATTCCGCAGCCTTGGGTGCCGGAGATACGACCTGGGTGGCTTTCCATGAACTGGGGAATAACACCTTCCGGTTTTATCCGGTCAGCAATGAAGGCATCGGACAGCCGGTATTCAGTTCTGTTGGCGGCGACCATAACTTCGGAACAGGCGTAGGGAGTATGAAATTCAGCCCAGACGGGACCAAATTAGCCATTACAATTCACGAGGGTGAAAATAACCGCGTGGAGATCTTCGATTTTGACCAGGAAACAGGGGAGCTCACTGAATACGCCATTTTAGAACTGGGAAGTGAAGGAGAAGCTTATGGCCTGGAATTTTCGGAAGATGCCGGCAGAATACTTGTCTCCTACAGAAACGGTGGCCCTGGAATCGAAGAATTCTTTATCCAAGCAACGGAAAGCAAGGATGATTCCGATCCAGACAACCCCGTGACCACCACCTGTCCGGACTGTTTTGAGGATGCGGTGAGCAAGGAGGAAATACTCCAGTGTATAATTGACAGCAGAAGGCAGGTGCCCGATACCCAAGGCTTAAATCTCGGAGCTTTGCAAATCGGTCCGGACGGACAGATTTATGCCGCCATAGTCGGTTCAAATCTGATCGGGCAGATCCAAGTCGAACAAAATTGCGGCCCCAGCCGGTTTAATCAAAATGCCGTGGAGCCAATGCCCGGAACTTCCAATCTGGGATTACCTTCATTCGTCCAAAATTCAGGGAGTAATATACCTGATCCTAGTCTATCGGGTCCAGAGCGTCTTTGCTTGGATCCTGAGACGGGGGCATTTGGGGTCTTTGAAGGAGGCGGAGAGCCTGACATTGACCGTTATTCCTGGACCGTCACCAATGAAGATGATGTTGTCGTCCATAGCATTAGTGGGCTGGGAGAGGAATTTCAAACCCTGGAATACAGTTTCCCGGCAGCAGGAGTTTATCAGGTAGACCTCGAAGTAGAGCGATGTGGCACCCCCTGGGAAGAGGCTTTTAGACTGGAAGTGGAGGTCTACGATGTTCCCCAAATCACCTTGCCTTCCGAGATCCCACTTTGCAATGACGATACCATAGAGCTTACCGCTGTAGATCCTGATGATCCTGAACTGGAGAATTACAGTTTTTTATGGGTCAATGCTGCCGGAGATTCCCTAGGGAATGAGAATACGTTGACAGTGACCGAAGAAAGTATTTATACCGTGACGGTGGCTTACCAACTTCCCGAGGGAGCGGATCCCGAGCTGTTTCAGAGCTGCCCTGCTACTCAATCGGTTTTTGTAGGGCCTGCATTTCAATTCGAAGTTGACCAAACTGCCGAAGATGTTTGTCTCGGGGAGACCGTCACCTTCAGTCCTGACACACCTGTAAGCGGGAATTGGTTTGCCTTATTGGAGGGGGACGATGAAAGAATCGCTTTAGGAAAATTCTTTGAGCTTGAACTTAGCACGGATGACCTGCCTGCTCCCGGAAGTTATGATATCATTTTCCAAACTGCCGATCCTTTAGACAGTACCTGTACCGTAGAAAAAACCATGGAGCTACTGGTTAATCCACTTCCTCGATGGCAGATCACACAACGATCCAATTCCGACGGCTGCGACGTCGATAATGGTACAATTACTATAACAGCAGTCACTAATATCGACAGCTTGGTAATAGAAGAAACCGGGCAGTTTTTCTCACTAACAGAAAATGAATCTATAGCGCTGACAGATCTTCCCGTGGGGAACTATACCCTTACTGGGTTCAATAATGGTTGTTCTACTTCAACAACTTTTGTCATAGAGAATAGTAACCCACCCCGTGAGCTAGAGTATCAAATTAATGGTGTTGCTGAAAAATGCAATGATGAAGATACCGGCTTATTCCGGCTCACCTTCCCGAATGGCCCAGCCTCAGGCACCTATGTGATCAGGAGCGAATCAGAGGACTTGGTGATCAGAGAGGAGTTTGTCTCCCAATCCATATTGGAGATTACCGTGCCTCCGGGAGTGTATAAGGTGGAAATTATCGGGGTGGATGGATGTCGCAATCCTAGTGCAACCACCTTTTTTATGGACCCGGTTCCGGCAGCTGATTTTTCCATTCCTCCCCGGGTAACGGCCTGTGGTTCTTTTACCTTCACCCCCGTAAGCAATCTTAATGTGAGATACACCTTAATAGATGAAGGGGGGAATCCTCTCAATCCGGCAGCAGATGGGACTTTTACCATAACAGAAGCCGGAATATATACTGTTCTAGGCGAGGGTTTAGACCCAGAAGATAATCTTTGTCCTGTAGAAAAGACTATCCAGGTAGATCTTGGAGAAACGGTAGAATTCGATCTGATAGAACCTGCCGCATCCTGTGAAGGGCCCTTTATCTACGAGGTCGATCTGCTGGGAAGAGATCCATCAACCGTAAACATTCGATGGCTCGATGAAAACGGGCAACGCATAGCCAGCGGATCAACCTTTACCGCAGCTTCATCCGGAAGTTATTCTGTAGAAGTAGTGCCTGTGGGAGTGGTAGCTTGCGGCGGCGGGCAGCAAGATTTCACCGTTCCTGACATAGCAGACCCTGTTCCCGTTGAATTGGTTTTCACGCCATTCTGTGGGGAAGATGCCTTTACTACGGTCTCCATTGAAGCTGATCTGGCGCCAGGAGATGAGATTTCATGGTTCCTTCTGAGCAATGGCACCGTTGAAAGCATTCCAAATACGGATGGGCAGGAAAGCATTTCCGTTTCTTCGGAGGGGACCTATCGCGTGATCGTGTACAATGCAGATGGGTGCGAGCTTGGCCAAGATGAAGTCGATATTGTAAGATCTATCACTACCCCTCCCGTTTTGGAAGACAGATACATTATTTGTGCTTCAGAAAACATCACCCGCACACTGGATCCGGGCATATATGATACTTATGAATGGATACTGGAAAATGAAGTCATCTCCACCAGTGCGACCTTTACCCCTACCCTTCCGGGTACTTATGAACTTCAT
>DATGMS010000116.1:0-2325 GCA_035307285.1 Cyclobacteriaceae bacterium | reverse complement strand
CTTACTTCCTGATAGTAGGTGATCAACTCCAGTGCTCTATGGGAGGCAGTATGGGAATTCATTATCTTCTTTCGGGCTGCCTCTCCTACCTTTATCCTTTGTTCTTCCGAGGTATTCTTTAATATGAACACCATATCCTCCATGGATCTCGCGATAAAGATTTCCTTTCCTTCCTCAAAAAGATCCGTTAGGCCCTTCCAGTAATCACTGATAATCGGCACTCCGCAGGCGGCTGCTTCGAACAATCTCACGCTTGGTGAGAAGCCGAGCTTGATCATGGCTTGGCGGGTAACGTTTAACGTGAACTTCTGTCGGTTGTAGAAATTGCGGTGAAGATCGGGCGGAAGGTGTTCTATCCGAGCGACATTCTCCGGCCATTGTATATCCGGAGGGTATCCAGGGCCGACTACTACGAATTTTTCATCCCTCATTAGGTTAGCGGGGCGCATGAGGAAATTTTGGACAGTAGGTTGCCGGTCATCACTATAGGTCCCTAGATAACCTAAGCTGTATTCTTTTTCCAGTTCCATCGGATAATAAATCCCTGGATCAACCGAGCAGTATAAGGCTTTGGCTTTTTTAGCGCGATATTTTTTCTCCAAAAGCTGAAGGACCTCTCCTCCAGAAAAGGACAGGTATAGATCGAATTCAGGGATAAGCCGCTTGGAGATATATTCCTCATCCCCTTTATCCAGTTTTTCCAACGTTACCGGTGTGTCGATGTCATAGAAAGCAGTGACACCACCCGCTGTCTCCAACACCCATTCTGCGACTTCCACACCTTGAGGCACGTAGGATCCGACAATCACCAGATGGGCAGTTTGGACAATGGTTTCAAATTTTGATCGGAGTTCTTGCACACTGCTGTAAAATTCCAATTTGTATCCCTGAGGTTGCCCTAAATCTCTGTTGCTGCTGTACCATGGTTTGTCATGCTCCAAAAAATAGAGCTCATGACCCATCATCCCCAATTCCTTCAACAATCCCCGATAGGTGGTAGCGTGGCCGTTCCCCCACGACGAACTGATCGTAAGTCCTATAAAAACTATTTTCATCTTCAATTTAATTTAAAGATCCGTGGGCTCATGCTTGAAAACCCCATCCCTTTATCATTTTTTTGCTGCTCCTCTCCTTAAACCGTTTTGGTTTTTACCTGAAGCATTTCCTCCAACAGTTGTGCCCGATGTTGGTAGGTATGAGCATTCAAAGCCTTCTTCAATGCTGCCTCACCCACGGCTTGGGCCTTGGATTCGTTCAGCGACAACAAAATGTCGACCACTTCTTGGCTGGAGCCGGCGACGAGGATTTCTTTGCCCGGTTCGAAAAACTCGGCAATTCCCTCCCAAGCATCGGTAATCAGGCAAGCTCCTGCTGCAGCGGCTTCAAACACCCTAGTGGCAGGGGAAAATCCGTAATTGGCCATGCTATCACGACTGATGTTCAGGACGGCCAAAGGGGAGCAATTAAAGGCATTGTGGTCCTTTGTAGGCACATGTCCTATATATCGGATGTTTGGAGGCAGTAGTTTGTCATCCCAGCCGCTACCTCCAAGGATGAATTTCTTTTCCGGCAATGCCTCTGCGACTGCAATAAAGAAGTTCTCGACTCTTTTTTCCCGGTCTGGGAGACGGTTGCCGAGAAAGGCCAGATCGCACTGATAATCTTCCTGTTGGGGAACCGGGTGGTGACTTTCGGGATCAAAACCGTTGTAAATGGAGGTGCATTCTTTTGCTCCTAACCGTTTGTATGCTTCTTCAACAGGTTGTCCTCCGCCGTAGGTAAGAATTTGATCGAATTGAGGAATTAGCGGTATAAAATGGTCTTCTGGATCGTAGCGCATCCGGTCAAGGGTAGCGGGGGCATCCACATCCCAAAAAATGATCTGCTGATCCTCTTTTCTCTTTGCCAGTATTCCTTCTTCAAGTTCCTGGTCAAATACGCCTACACCACTGGCTTTGATGATAATATCCGAATTTTTTGCCGCTTCGATGCATCTGTTAACTTCAGCGAGGTTGGGCTGATAGACCACCACCTTGGCGTAATCAGGATCCGGGATGTCCTTGTTCGCTTGACGACCAAAGGCATCCGGCTCATAAAAGGTGACTTTATGTCCTTGTTGGTGAAGGGTTTTAATTATTCCCCGGTAGTAGGTGGCCGCTCCATTCCAGTACGCACTGACGAGACTACTGCCAAAAAATGAGATCGTTAGTCCTTTGTTCATGATAAGCCTCCTTTGTTGGTTTTTTCTAATATGCATTGCTCGTAGATATCTAGTAATTGCGTTGCACGGTGGTCGCAGGTGTGTCTATCTAAGATGGTGTCATA
>DATGMS010000115.1:0-6049 GCA_035307285.1 Cyclobacteriaceae bacterium | reverse complement strand
GCATTCGCCGCAAATTCGTTGGCGTTAAAGGAAGGACCTTTGAGAGCAAAGAAAAGGTTTCCTTTTTCGATTTTTCTCGTATCCGTGCTAACTCCCGATGATTTTTTATAAACTTGGTAAAGCTGTTCTAAATTCATTTCTGTTAAATTAACCACTTATCAATACCTAAAATAAACGGATGTCTTGTCTAATTGATTGGAAAGTAACGCTTAATTTAGCCTTACGATCTACTAACCTTGAGATAGACGTATCTATTGGCAACAAAGATATCAATATAGTCTCCGGACTTCGATCGGCTTTAATGATATATACGATGAAATTCTTACTGGTTCCTGTCTTTCTGTTTTTAATTTTTCAGGCCAACGCACAGAAAGCCTTTCAATATGACACTACCCTACCTGTGTCAATAGATGGGAAAAGCCTTTCCATGCCATTTGCAGGGGGAATTAATTCCGCCCAGATCCAGCAAATAGATCTCAACGGGGATGGGCAGGAAGAACTAGTTATATGGGACAAAAATGTTGCTAGTTTATCGGTTTTTGAGAAAGTTAATAATCACTATGTTCACAGACCGAAGCTGCAGTATTCCTTTCCGGAAGATGTAAACGGGTTTTTGATCCTTACCGATTTTGACGGGGATGGA
Organism: Cyclobacteriaceae bacterium; assembly: GCA_035307285.1. Classification (GTDB taxonomy): domain Bacteria; phylum Bacteroidota; class Bacteroidia; order Cytophagales; family Cyclobacteriaceae; genus DATGMS01. The sequence continues at coordinate 5,406 of DATGMS010000115.1, read as the reverse complement.
AGAAAGGATCTTTTTACCAGTAGTCCTTTTGGGATCAAGGTGTATAAGAACGTCGCGGTCTCCGACACTCCTCAATGGGAGGTGGCCCAAGAATTTCTCAGGCTAGACAATAATTCCAACCTGCAGATGAACAACCTGGACGTCCCGGCCATTATGGACATCGACGGGGACGGAGATCTGGATATCGTAACCTTTAATTTCGCTTCAGGGGATTTTTTGGAATATTACAGAAATACCAGCGTGGAGAGGAAAGGCTCACCCGATATTGACGGATTTGCCGCTGCGGTTACCAGATGGGGAGGGTTTGAGTTCTGTGGTTGTGACAGTTTTTCATTTGGACAAACCTGTTCGGGGAGGCCCATAACGGGTATGGGTCGGATTGAAAACCTTAAAATAGAACATGCTGGAGGACATTCCCTTCTGCTACATGATTTCAATGGGGACGGAATTTTGGATATGTTGATGGGCCAGGATGAATGCAATAGCCTGTACTACCTCATCAATGAAGGCAGCAACAGTAACCCGGAGTTCAGAGCTTTTTCAAAAGAACTCCCTCAATTGGGATCCTTGCCGGACTTTCCGGTTTTTCACGCCGCCTATTTTTTAGATGACGATCTGGTAATTACCACCAACTCCTCCAATACAGCTTCGCAGCAAGAGGTGAATTATGCCCAAAGCTTATATCATTACCAAGACGGACAAACTTTAACAACAAAAGCATTCCTTCAAGAAGATATGTTGGATTTAGGAGAAAACTCCCGTCCGTTTTTTAGAGGAAACATTCATTCGGGTGAATTGATCATCACAGCCAACAGTCTCGTTGATAATAAGACGGTAGGGAAAGCGTATTACTTCAGATTGTCTCCTGAAGGCTTATTGCTGGAAGAGGAGGATTATCTTCAGCTTTCTTCCATGAAGTTGACCGATTTGCAATATCTGGAGGTGATGACTGCGGCAAATGCCCGTTCCCTTTTTATATCTGGGGTAGAAGTGATCAATTTTACTGCGGTAAGGAAGTTGTTTTGGTCATCATCGTTAGACGGGAAGGGGCTCCAGGAAATCAGCTTACCTGAAGTTCAGTTGCGGGGAAATGACCACCTGGAATTCTATCGCCATCAAGGAAAAAACTACCTGTTGTTGGCCCGGCAAACAGGGGAGTTAATCCGATATGAAGTGGAATTTGGGACAGTCCCGAACGTGCAGCTTTTAGAGAGAGACTATCTTGGCTTCACCGACAACGTCGCCAACAGAAACTTAACCGTCCATGTGACAGAGGGAAGTCCGGGAATACTGGATCTTTATGCGATAGACCAACGAGGGGTGTTAAGCCATTTGCCGGATTTTCAAAACCAAACGACAACCAATTCACTTCTATTGCTTTTGGAAGATGAATATCCTGTTCAAACCAGAATGGGAAGAAATACCTGGATAAATTCAATACCTTCACCTTTTGGACCTATCAGTGATTTAATTTTGGGCAATTCTGCCGGAGGATTAATTTATTTAAAGGATGTATCCACTGATTTACATCCACCGGTTGAGGAAGAACTGCAGCTCAATGTGTTCCCCAACCCATCTTCTGCAACTTTAAACCTCCTTTCTTCCTCTGCAGGGGAAATTCGTCTTATTAATGCCTTGGGCCAAGTGGTACTGACCGATCTTACCATTCAAAAAGAGGTGCCTCTTCAATTGAATGTGCAACAATTCAGCGCTGGGGTCTATTTCATCCAATTCGTCAGCACCAATGGAAAGGGTTTGACTAAGAAGCTGATCATTAAAAAGTAGGCTACGCATTTTTGTTATAGCTGCTTTTGTAACTTAAACGAAATTGACAGTTCCTTTACAGTAGTTCCGGTACTTCTTAAAATCCCGAGTGTGATCACTCTTCCTTCCTCAGAGCGGAAAAGGTCATTGATGTCGGAGATCTTCCAAAAATCGATAGGCACTTTGTTAATACTGAAGATCTCGTCGAATTGTTGTACGCCACTATTATAGGCAGGAGAGTCTTTTTTCAGTTGACTGACATAGACGCTTCTTGAGTCTACATTGATCAATCTTACAGATATACCGCTCATGTCATATTCAAAGGGTTGGGTAAAGCTGCCGGATTTCTTGTACAGTATCCTTTGCCGGGGGTAATCAATGATAAGCTTCATGCGGCTCAATAGTTCGGAGCCGAGACTGCCAAACCTCCCGGTTCCTAAAATGATGTTTGAAAATTCCGTTGCATCAGGGTAGGAGGTAAGTACTCGCCTAAAGTTAAGGCGACCCAATCTTAGCCGGTCTACCCTTCCGATATATCCATACAGATCCCCACCTAGCGACCTCCCCAAATCACTTTCCAGTGCCACTTTCGGTAAAACAATATCCTCCGAGGTCTCCCTGTTGAGCAACAGGCTATGGTTGGCTCCAGTATCTATCAGCAGTTTGGCGTTCAGGTCTGGTCCATCGGATTGTTTTATGTGTGCTAAAATGTAAGGCTTATTGTCGTCAAGTTGGATGTCCATGGTTCTATAGCCGAAGGGTCGCCATCTGAATGCGGCCGGGTGGTGAAACGTAAGCCTGTTGATATCATAATCAATCCTAACAGGATTATATTTAAAGAATTCATAACCCACAACGCCATAAATCGGTATCCCCAATACTTTTTCCAGTTCTAAGAAGTCCTCTTCTAATACTAAAATGGATTGCAATACACCTTCAATTTTACCTAGATCGATCGTATTGTTGGTGGACACCGAGGCTGACAGTACCGTCTGACCATCTGCACCGATTAAATTTAGCTTACGTGAATAGGAAAGTCCCAGTTCATCCCCAATAGTTTTGCTGAACAGAATGTTTGATTTCACACCCGTGTCGAAAAGAAAATTTAAAGCGGGACCTCCGTTGATAGACACGGGCATTATAATCAGATTATTGACTTGGGTAAAAGGAAGTAACACCCTTTTGGAATCATCTTTTATAAAAAATCCGGGAACCTGTGCATCAAGAGAATGCCCAATGCATAAAAATATAGCCAATAGGATAAGATGCAGGCGTAGAGGCATAACTTCATTAGGTTGCTAGAGCGGTTCTTACTTTTAACGATACAGAATAAAATGTTGCAGATATTCTTAGATCATATACTGATTTTCTCCTTGTCGGGTTCAAGCCGGCATTCCGTAAGTAATGGATGATAATTTAACCTTTTCTGAGAGGAAATGGTTATCTGTTTAATTTTTTTAGACAAATAATTTAGAATGAAAGCAAATTAGCTTGAAGGACTATCTCTGCGGGTTGATCTTTTGACATACTCCTGAATTTGCTGCATCTTTATCCTCCCAACGTTCAGATATGGCAGATAAGACGATTATAGATAAGGCAAAAAAGATTTTTGAGAACTTTCTCATCCGGCAGGGAAGTAGAAAAACCCCTGAACGCTTTTCTGTGATAGACGAACTTTATATACTGCCCCAGGATGAACACATTGATGTTGAGGGTTTGTTTTTGATGATGAGAAACAAGGGGTATACCATTAGCAGGGCGACTATATACAATACCTTGGATCTACTGGTGGAATGTGGTTTGGCTGTAAAGCATCAGTTCAAAGACAAGGTGGCCTTATATGAGCAGGCACTGACCTACAAGCATCATGACCATTATGTCTGCAACCAATGCAGAAAAATTAAGGAGTTCTCAGATGATAGGATCAATGCGATCAAAGAGGCCATGGGCAAAGAGTTTATAGCCACCATTACCAGTCATTCATTGGTGCTTTACGGAGACTGCCAAATCGTTGACTGTAAAAATTTGCATGTTGTCTAAGAAGTAAGGCGGACGCCGAAACATGTCAACTTTGCTCTTTATTCTAGCGACTTGTATCTTACTTATGACTCCTTTACAATATTGCTTCCCCATTCTCTCCGTAGAAAATCTTCCCTGAAAGCCGCATCAACTCAATTTCGGTATCCTTGATTGAAAATACCGCTTCGATCAACCTAATCTCTGCGGCGAGCCGGCTGACTTGGGCGTCCCTAAACTCCAAGAAGCTAGTTAAACCCATTTTAAATCGCTCAAAGGCGATGTCGGTATTTTCAGCCACCACTTCAAAATTGTTTTTCTCTATCTCCAGCCTTCTCTTGCTGTTTTCATATATGTTATAGACGCGGTAGATATCTGAGTTCAGCTGCACTTCGTACTGGTCCAAAACATGTTGCTGGTTCATCCTTTGGATCTTGGCATTTTGTATCCTTCGATTTAAGGTAAATCCGGAAAACAGATTAAGGCTCAGTGTCGCACCCAAGTTGAAGCCGTCCCGCTTGTTCTGAATAATGAATCCCGCGTCGGAATTGTTCACAGATTGGACGTAATTCCCATTTAGGGTCAAGGTAGGCAGGCGTTGTGCCTGCAATTCCTGGATCTGTAAATACGCTACGTTTTCCAGTCGCTGCGTCGCCAGCAAGAGCTTATTGTGATGAAAGGCATTGTCCACCAGGTTTTCCAACAAAAGGGTATTTCCCACCTGAATGGTGTCTTTTACTACATATTCGACCGTCGGATCCACTGCCAGCAGCTCGTTTAGGCTTATTCTCGAGGATTCAATCACTTGACTCTGGGACACCAATAAAGAAAGGTCTGCATTGTAATCGACCTGTGCAGCTAGATAGGCACTTTTGGACTGTTGGCCCAGCTCGTATTGAGCTTTGGCGATTTCTAACCTTCTTTCCGAGAGTTCCAAGGTTTCCTGCATCAGTTTGTTCCTTTGGAGCTCCAGTACCAATCTGTAATAGGCGGAAGAAATAGCCGCAACGGTATTTTCGATGACAATCTTGGCTTCCAGTTCACTGATCTCGGAGAGTTTGCCCAGCCGCTTCATGGCTACCACCGCATCTGCCCTCAACCCATATATGGCCACCAGATTGAAACTTTCATTCTGGGATTGTGCATTGTCAATTATCCGCGGATCCGCATCATCCAAAAATTTCTGCTCCACATCTTCAGTACTTCGGGTCCGGCCATAGGTCGTATTCAAGGTTGGAAGAAGAGCCCCCATCCCGATTTTCCTGTTATTACCGGCAATTTCCCTTTCATTGATCGCTATTTTGACGTCGAAGTTATTTTCCAGTCCCAGCTGGATGACCTCCTCAAAAGTTATGACTTCCTGTCCGTATAATACGCTATTAAAACACAACAGTAGGACTACTACTAAATACTTATTTATCATGCTCTTACTAATCTTCCTTCTTTAGATGTCAAATAGGTGTAAATGGCCGGAATTACGAATAAGGTCAGAATGGTAGATAACAGCAGGCCGCCAATAACCACCACTCCCATGGGAACCCTGCTCTCAGCGCCTGCTCCTAAGGCTAAAGCAATAGGCAAAATCCCTAAAATAGTGGATAAACTGGTCATCAAAATAGGTCGGAA
>DATGMS010000114.1:0-7655 GCA_035307285.1 Cyclobacteriaceae bacterium | reverse complement strand
TGGGAATGAATTTGTTGATATTGGTCGTCACCACCGCAATCCTGTTCGTCCCAGCGATGGTTATCAGCAACATCAAGCCGATCAAAGCGATCCGGTTCGATTAGGTTTGAGTGGTCTGAAGATGCTTTTGATTTTCATGTAAATGACACCAAACACAGCTTCTCTAAAGATATGCTTGGTCATCTTGGAGCTGCCCCGGGTTCGGTCGGTGAAAATAATAGGTACTTCAACGATTTTAAACCCCAATTTCCAGGCGGTGAATTTCATCTCAATTTGGAAAGCATAGCCTATAAATTTTATTTTATCCAGCTCGATCGCTTCCAGCACTTTTCTGTGGTAACACTTATAGCCAGCGGTGGTGTCCTTTATGGGAATTCCTGTGATGAATTGTACGTATTTGCTGGCAAAGAAAGACATCAGTACCCTGCCCATGGGCCAGTTGACCACATTTACGCCGGTGATGTATCTGGAGCCGATCGCCATGTCATTTCCTTGTAGGGAACAAGCTTCATAAAGCCGGACCAGGTCGTCTGGATTGTGGGAAAAATCCGCGTCCATTTCGAAAATAAATTCGTACCCCTTAGCCAATGCATATTTGAATCCGGTAATATAGGCCGTTCCGAGGCCCATCTTACCCTTCCTTTCGATCAGGTGCACCCTTCCAGTATGGGGTGCCTGAAGGGATTTAACCGCCTCGGCAGTACCGTCGGGAGAGCCGTCATCAATAACCAACACCTCAAAGTTTCCGGGCAACGCCATAACTCTCTCTATAATATCCGAGATATTTTCGATTTCATTATAGGTAGGGATGATGACTATTTTTTTATGATTCATAACGAAGGGTCAAAAATAGGACTAAATGACAATTTATTCGGTCTTTATCCGAATAATCTGGTGAAAAATCACTTAAAGATAAGGTAGGCTTAAAAAAGATGTTCCCCTCATCACGAAATGTAAGTTCGGTGGATTTAAACCGATAGACAGCGGATAGCCGACCTCGCCTCCGAGTTATTAACGGCAGTCTCCAATGTGTTTTTGGGCATAGTCACTTCCGTTTTTTGCGGCCAATAGTAGATCCATACAGGCTTGGGTAGGGTCGCTCTCCCTGAGGCATACCCCACGCTTAGCCAGAGCTTCATAGTGGTCTGGCTTTTCCTTGAGTATGGCTTCAAAATCCTCCAAGGCCCATTCTGTCATTCCCATCTGCAAGAAAGCAAAGCCTCTATTGTAACGGGCGATTAGATTGTCGGGGGAATATTTCAAATAGGTGTTGAACTGAGAGGCAGTACCCAGCACATCTCCAAGATTCGCTTGCGCTATTCCTCTATAGAAATATACACTCGGCTGTGTAGGATCAATGATTCGAGCCAGATATAAAAATTCATCAGCACTTTGGAAATTCTTGTTTTTGATCATCGCCCGACCCAGCAGCAAAAGTAACTGAAAATTTTCGGGATCAAGACTTACCGCTCTAAGGAGGTGGTGCTCAGCAGACGGATAGTCCTGGGTCAGCCAGTGGATTCTTCCTATTCCTGCGTAAGCCATGGCATTTTTTGGATCCAGCTTCAGGATTTTCTTGTAATCCGCCATCGCATCCGCATATTCTTCAAGCTCCACATGAGATTTTGCCCGCAGATCCAATGCTTTTATGTCGGCCATATTCAAGAACAATAACTGGTTCAACTCTCTGATAGCTTTGTCATATTGTTGAGTATGAAAATAAATCTCGCTTTGTTCGAAATTCCCGAAACAGGAGCTAAGAAATAACAGTATCAGCGGAAATGGTTGGATCCTAGGTTTCATAACTAAGGGTTTATTTATAAAACTAGTGAATTAGTTTATAAAACGAAAGCGTCGTTTTAAATATTTAAAAAATATGTAGATAGCTATAGGTGCTTCCTATTGCTTTTATTTTTACGGGATGATTATGGTGTTTACGATCTATAGTAAGTGACCAGAATGAATCACGGCCTATAGTATCAGTATTAAAAATCGGCTCTGGAAGTGGACCACAAAAAAAGAAACCCTATTCCCCATAACCGATAATTGAAATCATTGGCTAGGAGGAATAGGAAGTGTGGTTACTAAAGATGGTTATCAAAAAATAACAGAAGGAAGAAATGGAAAGAACCCGTACTTTTCAGCAATAAGTATATTTTAAAGAACCCCTTTGGTGCTGGGCAATTGGTTTAATGCTTGAACATCTCTTTTCACCGCCATCTTAATTGCTCTGGCTAGCGCCTTAAAGATGGCTTCTATCTTATGGTGCTCGTTATTGCCTTCGGCTTTGATATTCAGGTTGCATTTTGCGGTATCACTGAAGGATTTGAAGAAGTGGTAAAACATTTCTGTAGGCATTTCCCCGATTTTCTCTCTTTTAAACTCAGCGTCCCACATGATCCAAGGGCGCCCCCCAAAATCAATGGCCACCTGCGCCAATACATCATCCATCGGCAAAAGGAAGCCGTAACGATAAATACCCTTCTTGTCCCCCAAAGCCTTGAGGTACGCTTCACCTAAGGCCAATGCGGTGTCTTCTATGGTATGATGCTCATCGATGTGTAGATCGCCTTTGACATGGATATCAAGGTCAGTTCCCCCATGTCTTCCCAGTTGGTCCAGCATGTGGTCGAAGAAGGCCAATCCAGTATGGATATTGCATTTACCGGTGCCATCTAGGTTCAGGCTGATTTTGATTTCCGTTTCGGAAGTATTTCTTTCCACGGTAGCTTTCCTGGCGGGAAGTCTAAGGAATTCATAAATCTCATCCCAAGAGGTCGTGTTCAGTGCCACTTCTTCTTGCGGCTCTTTGCCCATATAGATTGCTTTTGATCCCAAGTTTTTGGCAAGTTCCACGTCCGTTGTGCGGTCGCCAATTACATAAGAATTGGCGAGATCATAATCACCGTTCAGGTACTGGGTAAGCAATCCTGTGCGGGGTTTACGGGTGGGGGCGTTTTCATGTTCGAAAGATCTGTCTACATGGATGGCTGAAAAAATCACTCCTTCTTCCTCCAGCGTTTTCAGCATTTTGTATTGAGCGGGCCAGAAGGTGTCTTCGGGAAAGGAATCCGTTCCCAAGCCATCTTGGTTGGTCACCATGACAAGTTCGTAAGCGGTTTCTTCGGCTATTTTTCTTAAGTTGGAAATGGCTTTGGGGTAAAACTCCAGTTTTTCAAGACTATCCACCTGAAAATCGGTAGGGGGTTCTTTGATAATTGTTCCGTCCCGATCAATAAACAATACTTTTTTCATTTCTAATTTCGAGTTATTGGCTTAATAGTTATAGAGTTACTGGTTGAGGGTCTTGATACTTATCTAATATCTTGATACTTATCCAATGCTTCCAGTAGCGCTTGATTCTCGCGGCGCGTCCCTACAGTGATCCGCAGACAGTCCTCACATAAGACCACCTTGGAGCGGTCCCTTACGATGATTTTTTCCTCAATAAGGTATTTATAGATATTCCTTGCACCGCCCACTTTCACTAACAGAAAATTGGCATCGGAAGGATAAACATGTTCCACAAGAGGGAGGTTTTTCAAGCTATTTTCAAGGAAGTCCCTTTCTTCAAGAATCTCTTTTACCATAGCCTTCATCTTGTCCACTTGGCCAATGGCAGCCAACACAGTGTCTTGGGTTAGTCCGCTAATATTGTAGGGAGGTTTAATTCGGTTAAGCACCTGGATAATCTCCTTTGAGGCAAAAGCCATCCCCAATCTTAAAGATGCCAGCCCCCAGGCCTTGGAGAAGGTCTGCATCACCAGCAGGTTGTGATGTTCGTCTAAAAGCTGCGTGAAGCTTTCCTCTTTACTAAAATCAATATATGCCTCATCCACCACTACCAATCCTTCAAACCCCTCCAATACCTGTATAATGGCCTCCTTTTTCATTTGGTTGCCGCTTGGGTTGTTGGGTGAACAAATGAAGATGATTTTGGTGAAATCGTCTACAGCCTTGAGAATCTTTTCCGGCTTGAGGTGAAAATCCTCGGTTAAATTGACTCTTTTTATGCCGATGTTATTGATCTCGGCACTTACCTCATACATGCCATAAGTAGGCGGAAGAATGATGACGTTGTCCTTTCCGGGGTTACAAAATGCCCTGAAAAGCAGGTCAATGGCCTCATCGCTTCCGTTTCCGAGAAATATTCTTTCTGCGGGGACGGATTTAATGTCTGCGATCTTTTGCTTCAAAGTCAGCTGATAAGGATCGGGATAGCGGTTGAAATTTTTATCAGTAATAGACCCAATGGGGTTTTCATTGGCGTCTAAGAATATACCTTCTTTTCCCGAATATTCATCTCTTGCAGAAGAATATGGGGTGAGGGTAGCGATATGAGGCCTTAAAAGTTTATTTAGTGGAAATGTCATTGGAAGCTTCTTTTAAATAATTTAACCTGACCGTGACCGCATTTTTGTGCCCCATAAGCAGTTCATGTTCCGCCATTACTTCTACTGTAGGTCCAAGATTTTGCAGTCCTTCCTCCGATATTTTTTGGTAAGTAATTTTCTTAACAAAGCTATCAATGGATACCCCGCTATAAGTTTTGGCAAATCCGTTTGTGGGAAGGGTATGGTTGGTGCCCGAGGCATAATCTCCCGCAGATTCGGGAGTGAAATTCCCAATAAAAACGGAACCTGCGTTGTGGATTCTTTCCACCACTTCTTCCGCATCTTTCACAGTCACAATCAAATGCTCGGGAGCATACTCGTTAATTAGATCAATGGCTTTGTCCTGGTTCATTAGGCACACGGCGACGCTGTTTTCCAGGGCTTTTAAGGCAATTTCCCTTCTGGGTAGCTTTTCGACTTGAAGGTCTACTTCTTTCAGGATTTTTTTTGCAAGTTTTTCAGATGTGGTCACCAACACGACCTGGCTGTCTACGCCATGTTCTGCCTGGGAGAGGAGATCTGATGCGACGAACTCGGGAATGGCTGTTTCGTCGGCATACACCAATACTTCTGAGGGGCCGGCAGGCATATCTATGGCTACGCCTTTTTTTGTCACCAGTTGCTTGGCAGCCGTCACGTATTGATTTCCCGGTCCGAATATTTTATCCACCTTGGAGACGGTTTCTGTACCAAATGCCATGGCGGCAATGGCCTGTGCACCTCCCACTTTGATGATCTTGTCTATGCCGATCAAGTCAGCCGTGTAGAGAATTGCAGGGTGGATTTTGCCCTCTTTGTTGGGAGGGGTACAAAGGATGATCTCTTCGCAGCCGGCAATATTGGCAGGGATTCCCAACATGAGAACGGTGGAAAAAAGAGGGGCAGTGCCTCCTGGAACGTAAAGTCCTACCTTCTGGATAGCTTTGCTTCTTCTCATACAGGTGACACCCTCCATTACTTCCATGGAAATGTCAGGAGTGACCTGAGCCAGATGGAATTTTTCTATATTCTGTTTGGCCACTTGGATTGCGGCTTTTAATTTCTCATCCACCAAGTCAAAAGCGGCTTTGACCTCGTCCCTGCTGACCAGCAGATTGGTTATTTCTACATGGTCATATTCCAAGGCAAATTTCTTGAGGGATTTGTCCCCCTGTCTTTTGACCTTGCGCATGATGGGTTTTACTATTTTTTCAATTTCCTTGGTCTTGTGAACGGGTCGGGCCAATTCCTTCTTCCATTCTTTTTTGGATGGGCTGATAAGGACTTTCATCTGTAACTGTTTTTTCTCCGCATGAATTTAATGCAATAGCTGTTGGCAGCCTTAAAGTACCATTTTCTCTATAGGAACAACCAATATACCCTCGGCGCCCGCCTCTCTTAGTTCCTCGATATTCTCCCAAAACTGATCTTCGCTTAGGACAGAATGGACGGAAGACCAACCTTCCTGAGCTAGGGGAAGAATGGTTGGACTTTTCATTCCGGGTATCAGGGAAATGATACGTTCCAGAGAGTGGTTCGGAGCATTGAGCAAGACGTACTTGTTGCTTTTCCCTGCCTGCACCGCTTTGATCCTGAACATCAATTTTTCCACGATCTCCATTTTGGATGTGGAGAGCTGCTGGTGGCTGATCAGCACCGCTTCGGAGGTAAATATCTTTTCGACCTCAGCCAGCCCGTTCATCAACAAAGTAGATCCGGAACTTACAATATCACAAATGCCCTCTGCAAGACCGATGCTTGGGGCTATTTCTACCGATCCGCTTATTTCATGGATTTCGGCGTTGATCTGGTTAGCTTTCAGGTAATCGCCCAAGATTTTTGGGTAGGAGGTGGCAATATTTTTTCCCTCAAAATAGGCGATACCGGAGTAATTTTCTCCTTTTGGTATCGCCAACGATAATCGGCATTTGGAAAAACCCAACTTTTTCAGCACATCCACAGGCTTGGCTTTTTCCGCCACTTCATTTTCTCCCACAATGCCGAGATCAGCAACGCCGTCTGCCACATAGCCTGGAATATCATCATCACGAAGATAAAGCAGTTCCATGGGGAAGTTAGTGGAGGTGGATTTCAGCTTTCCGGTTCCGTTGTAGAATTTGATGCCACATTCCTTAATAAGGCTCAGGGAATCATCACTTAATCTTCCACTTTTTTGAACGGCAATACGAATTATATTTTCCATGGATATTGTCTAAATATTATAAATCTTAATGAAACGTTGGGATTCAAGAGGGCTGAAACAAGATGGTTCCGCAGCCATAGGGGGCGATATGTCTATAGTATTCCTCCTCAGGAGGAATGGTGGATAGGATGAACAGTTACAGTAGCACATACTGCAAAAAATATTAGGTGGCTGATATATGATTTTATCCTGTTCATTGAATTAGACAAAATTAGTCAGGTATTGTTAACAAGCAAAAATAATAAGGTCTTTTATCTATCAACGCGGGAATTTAACCCGGAAAGGATCAAAAAACTTGTGCCCTATGTTGCTCCCGACCGCCGACCGAAGCCTTTTATGCGGGACATGAAGAAAAGCCAGTCACGTAGGCAGATTAGGGTCATAAAGAACTATGTGCTCTATGTGTCTATGTGGTTCATTTTTTTTAAGACTCTAAAAGAAAGAAAACCGACCACATAGGCACATAGGGATCATAGAGAACCATGTATTCTATGCGACTACGTGGTTTAAAAATCTTGCTTTAATCGTTTGAAAAAAAAGAAAAGCGAAAACATGCACATAAGGGTCATAAAGAACTATGTGGTCTATGTGTCTATGTGGTTCATTTTTTTATAGCCTCTAAAAGGAAGAGTACCGGCCACGTAGGCAGATTAGGATCATAAAGAACTATGTGTCCTATGTATCTATGTGGTTCATTTTTTTAAGACTCTAAAAGAAAGAAAACCGACCACCTAGGCACATAGGGATCATAGGGAACCACGTATTCTATGAGATTACGTGCTTAAAAATTTTTGCTTTAATCGTTTGAAAAAAAGAAAACCGAAAAAATGCACATAAGGGTCATAAAGAACTATGTGTTCTATGTGTCTATGTGGTTCATTTTTTTATAGCCTCTAAAAGGAAGAAAACCGGCCACATAGGGATCATAGAAAACTCTGTGTATAGGTGGTTAAAAAATTTGCTCTGATTGTTCTAAAAAAACCTAACCCCCCGACTTTTTAGCCCTATAGCCATTTTGGGTCAGTATTTCCAAAACCTTATCCCTGAGGTCACCCTGAACAATTATTTCACCGTCCTTG
>DATGMS010000113.1:0-15815 GCA_035307285.1 Cyclobacteriaceae bacterium | reverse complement strand
ATTGTTGTTGTCTCCATTTTCCGGTAGGTTGCTACTATAGGCTGAAAGAGCTGAGTCATCTAGCCTTGATGCGGTTTTGGCGGCCTGTTTAATTATTTGCAAGGTGTCAGGCCAATGCGATTTTTGATACCGCCAGTGAATCCCCCCTTTTGTTTGATAACATTAAGCAAAACTGCACCAAACCACACGAAAAGTACGTAGACAAATGACGAAAAATAACATAGACAAATATCTACCTGTTCGGAAATGTTAGCGTATTGATTGATATAACTATACAGTTGGGTCATGTTCTCGAAGCAAAATATTTGAAATTGAACACCTCTATTTCAGACTGATTTTTTCACTACTAATTTGTCTTTTGCTCCAGGGCCATCATGTTGCGCCATTCTTCTGAAAATCAGCAACGGACGACACGCTAAGGATTTTCCCTATCGGCATTTCATTATTTAACCGTATAAAAGCAAAACTGTAACAAGTAAAAAGACACTTTGTAGATAAATGGCTAAAAAAAACGTCGGCAAATGTCTAACATTTCGAAGCCGATTCCATAGTCACACCGGTTTCAAATTCTTAGGAAGCAAGGTTTTAAAGTCTATTCCCTTACGAGGCAATCAATCGCAAGGAGAAGGTGTAAAATCTATTTTATTCTAGCGATTTAGTCGTGTTGTCCTTGGGTTGCAACAACTATCAAAGTAAAAAATTTTATTCAGAAATATATTACGTTCATTAGTGTCCAACATCCATCACTAACAACACGCAATGCTTTCGGATGGATGTTTTGTTCCCCCAAAATGACATCTTCTAGAACTATACGTTGATGAGCTTTTAAGAAAATCCATTTAGGTACGTTTTGCCACTACGACATCAATTTAATGAAGGGATGTTCTAGCTGATACTATTTTCGACTCATTTTTCTCCTTATTCGGCTCAGTGTATCTTTTGTAATGCCCAGATAGGAAGCGATAATGTGCTGAGGAAAGCGATTGACAAAAAAGGGGTAATTCTCCACAAATTCCTGATAGCGCATTTCAGCATTGTAGCTGATAGTAGAAGTTATTCTTTTCTGAGCCGCAATATTACTGCGTTCATCCAATTTCAAAAGTAGTTCGTTGAATGCCGGACATTGGGAACATAATTTTAATGTGTCTTCTCTTGTGATAAGAAGCACTTCACAAGATTCCCATGCATCTACATAATAGGCCGACGGTTTTTGCGTGACAAAACTTTCCCGGTCACCTGCCCACCAGTTTTCAACAAACAAATTAATCGTATGTTCTATCCCCCTTTCATCAACGCAGTATTGACGAATAGCACCTTTTACTATAAATGCAAAACTTCTGCATACCTCCCCCTCTTCTAAAAGAAATTGCTTTTTTCTTAATTGCTTATAAGTAAAATGGCTTTTAATATTATCAAAATCTTCATCTGAAATTACTCCGGAAACATAGGTAGTCAAATAGTTGTATAAGGCCTGCATAAAAAAACTATATTATTTAAATTATGTACTTTACGACAGTTATTGTTTTTAGGCAGTTTCTTTGCCCAGTAGGAGAAGTTACGGATGGGCTATTGTTGATTTCTCCACTTCGCAGTAGTAGATATCTAAACAGGTAAAAAACGGCGTTTGAATTCCATAATTAAGTGGTTACCAATTAATTCCTGCCATGTAGTGCGTAAAAGTTCGTGCTTTTTTTCGGGTTTTCCAAATCGATTGATCCAGGCACAAGGTAATCAAGACACCGGGATTTTGTCTTCCCGGGGAATTTATATCTAATTCGTCTATTCCCATTCTGGTCATACCGAGGATTGGCCCAGGCAAGGAACTAAACACCATTATTTTGTATTTGTACACTTATACCCTTGACCCGCAAGATGAAATGTAACCTCAAAATCAATCTGCATTGTGAGACGCTTTAATGATTTGACACAGGAATATTTTGGACAGCTCAACGGACAGGAGCAGGAATTATTCCATTCGTACTTTAAAGAGGAAAAACTTCAAAAGAATGGATTTTTTACAAAGTCAGGAAAAGTAGGTGATAAATTCAGTTTCGTTAAATCCGGAATTTTAAGAATGTATGTATTGACAGACGGCAAGGAAATAACACAATGGATTTCAGCGGAGAACAGCATGGTTACGGATGTTGCCGGGTTCTTTTTTGATCAGCCAAACCGGTGGAACATACAGGCTTTTACGGACACCGAATTACTGACAATAACCAAGACTGATTATTTAAGACTCTGTGAAGAATTGCCTACATGGAATGTCATTGAGAAGAGGTTTATACTTAAATGCTTTATGATGATGGAGGACCGGATTTTCTCCCATTTAGCTATGTCTGCTGAGGAACGTTACGATTTATACTATAGGCAAAATAGGGAGTTGTTTAACCATGTTCCGCTTCAGCACATTGCATCTGTCCTTGGAATGACAGCTGAAACATTCAGCAGAATCAGAAAAAGAAAGACTGCAAATTCTTGATCTAGGTCAAGAGGTCCTGACTTGGAGTTTCAGACCTTTGTATAAACATAAAAGAAATACACGATGAAGAAAGGAATGACTGCATTGCTGAAGCTTGAAGAACTGGGACAATTTTTATTTGCAATTTTACTTTTTAGCCAATTGGATTATGCCTGGTGGATATTCCCTGCATGTCTTCTCCTGCCTGATCTGTCCATGGGCGGCTATATTTTCAACCCAAAATCAGGGGCTTGGCTGTACAATTTGTTTCACCATAAATTGGTGGCACTCTTGGTTTTGATCATAGGATTTTGGATGGATGATTCTGCCGTCACTTTAGCGGGGATAATCTTGTTTGGACATGCGGCTATGGACAGAATTTTTGGCTATGGATTGAAATTTCAGGATCATTTTAATCATACCCATTTGGGAAGGATAGGAAAGGAACACAAGGTCTGATGTTGAAAACAATGGCTTTATAAACGAAAAATCCGATTTAATCCCTCTCCCACTCAACTGTTTCAGGCTTGTATCTTTAATTTTAAATACAAAGCAATGTGCTTGATAAGAGGGTGCAATCAAAGTTAAATGTCCAGAGTTCCTTTCCGATCAGCGGTTTTTTGCTCATATAAACTACGGTAAAGCACTGTGCTGGAATGCGCCTCAATTGATATTTGGATTAAGGATTATGAGTACGCCAACCCCCTGGGTACATGCTATTTATTTATGTGCATTTGTCGGCTGTCGAGACGTGGTATACAAGATTCCCTACGCCCCTTGTCCCTCAGGTGCTCGATGTGATGCGGGAGGCGCATCGTGGCCCACGTAAAAGCCGCTGATCCGCACCACCCAAGCTTTTCAGGGGACCGTTTTTACCAAATGATAAACGAATAAAAAACAACGTGTGTTAACTTTGTATAATAATGAAAGAGTTTATTGAATACATATTGCAGTTCGGCAACTTGAACAAACAGCAAATTGACCTGATTACGAGCAAAGGACAGGAAATAGAACTTCACAAAGACGAATATTTTATAGAAGCGGGAAGTGTTTTGAAGCAAGTAGGTTTTATCCTTGACGGCATACTCCGTATTTGCTACTACAACAACAAAGGCGAAGAGATCACTAAAATTTTCATAGAAGAAAAACATTTGCTATATAATTTAAAAAATGTGCCTTCCACAGAATATATCCAGGCGGCAACCCATTGTAAATTACTTGTGTTTTCTAATCAGGATTGGAAGGAAATTTCGGACACGATCATAGACTGGCAAAATATCATCCAAAAAATCACCAATAAGTTGCTTGCCCAAAAATTGGAACGGGTAAGTCCTTTAATCTCCCAAGACGCAACAACACGCTATTTGGAATTTATGGTAAAATATCCAACACTTGTCAATCGGATACCGTTGTCATATATCGCTTCATATTTGGGAATTACACAACAGTCATTAAGCAGAATAAGGAAAGGCGTTCGCTAAGTTTCTTTTTACCATAGGGTAAAAAGGTTCATCTTTTGTCTTTGCAACTTTGTACCATCAAATCTAAAACAGCAAAAATGAACCAAACAATTTTCATCACAGGTGCTTCTTCTGGATTGGGAAAAGCAACCGCTAAATTATTTGCCTCAAAAGGTTGGACTGTAATTGCGGCGATGCGACAGCCCGAAAACGAAACCGAGCTGACACAGTTGCCAAACATCCATCTTTTGAAGCTGGACATCAGCAACACTGAACAAATTGTCGAAGTTGCAGCAGCAGCAGAAAAGATTAGCCCGATAAACGTCTTGCTCAACAATGCCGCCTATGGATTAATGGGGGCATTTGAAGGGGCAACGAACGAACAACTGGCACAACAGGTCAATACCAATTTTTTAGGGACGATGCTGGTTACCAAGTCGTTTCTTCCCTATTTCAGAGGAAGAAAAAACGGTAGAATTATTACAGTAACCTCTTCAACAGCTAACATTCCCTATCCGTTTGTGGCTGTTTATGCAGCAACAAAATCCGCATTGGAAACATGGACGGAAGGGATGAGTTATGAGCTGTCTCGATTTGGAATTACGATCAAGACGGTAGTACCTGGATACATGCAAACCAACTTTGGAAAGAATGCACAACTAGTATCGCATCCGGACTATCGAGAAATTTTCGATCAATATTTTACAGCGATGAGAGCAGATTCGTCCACAAAGCGCGATACTCCGGAAAGTATTGCTGAGGTTGTTTACCAATCTGCAACGGATAACCGGCAACAATTGCACTATCCTGCAGGTGATCTAGCTGCGGCGGAATATCAATGGCTACAGAAAGAGGGAGTTGATTCGGCGATTGATGTGTTAAAAAATCGCTTTTTTCAATAATCTGCCTTGCTTCACCAATTGCCGATAAAAGTGACTTCGCACAATGCAGGTCACTTTTTTTGGCTATATGTACTAGCGGTCTCGACGGATACCGAGTCTTGCCATCTTTGCCTCCAGGGTCGTCGGCTTTATGTCCAACAATTCCGCTGCCCCGCCTTTCCCGCGTATGCGGAAGTTGGATAAGTTCAAAGCTTTCATAATATTGTCTTTCTCTGCCTTGATATGAGGCTTTACAATTTGTGAAACAGGGTTTTCACCTACTGCCAACTCTGTATCAGAGGATGGTTCGGATATTAATGGTTCTACTAGCGAAATTACAGGTGAGGTAGCCATAATTGCCGCTCGCTCAAGTAAGTGTTCCAGTTCGCGAATGTTACCTGGCCAGTGATAGTTGAGCATCTGCAGCTTTGAAGACTCAGAGATTCCGGTCAGGTTTTTTCCCAACTTTTTAGAGATCTTTTGCAGAAAATAAATCGCAAGGGGCATCAGATCTTCGGTTCGTTCCCGCAAAGGAGGTATTATGACAGGAAATACATTCAGCCGGTAGTACAAATCAGAGCGAAAACGGCCAGCGGAAATTTCATCTTGGAGATTGCGATTGGTAGCGGCAATTATCCTTACATCCACAGGAATCGGGCCTTTCCCGCCAACGCGCTCTACTTCTCTTTCCTGCAATACACGGAGCAATTTAGGCTGAAGATCAATAGGCAATTCTCCGATTTCGTCCAAAAAGATAGTGCCACCACGTGCAAGTTCAAACTTACCGATCCGTCTCTCGGTAGCTCCAGTAAAACTGCCTTTTTCATGGCCGAATAATTCGCTCTCGATAAGCTGAGGAGGCAAGGCTGCGCAATTGACTTTTATCAATGCTTTGTTTTTTCGGGAAGAGCGATTGTGTACTGCCCTCGCAATTAACTCTTTACCCGTACCCGTTTCTCCCAGGATCAACACTGTATAATCTGTAGGGGCTACTTGGCTGATACTTTTAAAAACATTCACTAACGCAGAACTTTCTCCGATCATCTCTTCATAATTGGCGCCTGTTTTCACTTCCTCCTGCAGATACTTATTCTCCCGATCCAGTTGCTCGCTCAGTTGCTGAATCTGGTCAAAAGCCATCAGACGGTCTACCGTCAAGGCCAGAGAAGGTCTTAAACGCTCCAATATAGAGAGGTGTTCTTTCAGGAAGGTATAAGGCTGGCGGCTGAAAAAGGAAAGGAAAAAAGCGCCGTTGGTCGCTGTTGTAAGGGGTATAATCAAGTTAGACTGCATGTTAAAAGTGCCTGCGACTAATCTTTTAATGGGGTTCCTGCGACATAGTTCTTCAAACTCTTTTCCATTATAAATGGCATCAGTCATATCTGGTAACTGTTCCCGAATTGCCTGATATTTTTCTAACGAAAGCCCAGTCATCTGAAGGAAGTTTTCTATCCAGATTATCTGGTACTCCTCTTTGCCTATACGGAAGAGACTGCAGGAACGGTAGGCATCAACTAAGTGGTTTTTTTCAAAACCTATAATGAAATAGTCGAAAGGAATATGGCCTTGGAAAAGCCTGGTGACTTTCAATAAGCGATCCTCCCATGGGTCATTTCCTGAGAATGCATCCGTTAAAGCAATCTGTAGTGCCTGCTCTTGCCTTACACGCATTTCAATGCTATGTGCATGGCGATAATGGGCAATCTCCAGGGCCACCAACACATCTTTTTCACGGAAAGGCTTTACAATAAATCCATACGGTTTGGTTGTCTTTACCTCTTCAAGAATACTGGAATTAGTATTAGCCGATACATAGATAAACGGAATATTTTCTTCTGCCAGTAACCTGGCCAGGTCAATGCCTGTTTGCCCGCCCTTGAGGATAATATCAAGTAACACCAGATCCGGCTTTTGCTGATTTTTGAGCTCAATGGCTTTAGCTACCGTAAAGGCGATGCCTATTACCCGGTAGCCAGCTTTCTCGAGAATCTGCCTTAAGTCATTGGCAACAGCGAATTCATCTTCCACTATCAGGATGCTTAGCTGGGATGGCAGGATCTGGTTTGTTGTATTAATTGACATAATCTACTCTATTAATAGGGCTTAACTTCTCATTAGCAAATACCAAGGATATTTTCACCCCATTGCTCCCTTCTACACTTAACTCTGCACCGAGTTGTGCGCTAAATCCTTGAATCAAAGTCATACCCAAAGAACGGCTTTGCGTAGGATCATACCCTTTGGGCAATCCTACCCCGTCATCTTCAACCGTTAACTCATAGCGTGTATCCGCTTTTTGCAGCAGACTAACCCGTACTGCACCGGAACGTTCTGCCGGAAAAGCATACTTAAAGGTATTGGTGATGGCTTCATTGATGATGAGTCCCACTGGAACCGCGAGATTTACATCCAGTTCTATGGGGTCGATAAATAGCTTGAACCGAACCCTCCGAGAACGAGCGTAGGTGTCTTGCAGGTAATCCACTACTTCTTCCACATAGGCCTTCATGGGGATGCGGGCTACACCTTCCGCCTGATAGAGTTTCTGATGAATCAGGGCCATAGCCTGTACCCGGTTCTGGCTATCCTGGATGGCAGACAGCGCGGCTTTATCCTGCAGGGAAGCTACCTGAGAATTGAGCAGGCTCATCACAATCTGCAAATTGTTTTTCACACGGTGGTGGATCTCCTTGAGTAATCGTTCTTTCTCCACTAACAACTGTTCCAAAGTCTGATTCTTCTCCTGAATCTGTTGCTGTTGCTCCTGTAGAGAGGCCTGCTGGGTTTGTAGTTCTTCGTGTTGATCCTGTAACTTGCTTTGCTGTGCTTGTAGCAGTCTATTGCTTTGTTGTTTTAAGCGGTAACGGTTGTAAATGACGCCTAACAGTAGAAGTAGCATGGCAGCTCCGCCAATCATTACCTGCTGCTGAAAATCTTTTTGTTCCAGACGGGCCTGCTGGATCTCATTCTGTTGGGTCAGTAGGGAAATGTTTTGCTCCTTTTCCTTGGTTTCGTACTGGATTTGTAGATTAGAGATTTGCTTGCTTTGCTTTTCGCTGTAAATTGAATCGTTAAGCGATTTGTAACGCTGGTAGTGGGCAATTGCCTCTTTGTACCGGCCTTGGGCGGAGTCTGCCCTGAACAGCAGCAGATGAATGTCCGACGTATATTTCATCGAGATTTTCAAGGTGTTGAGGCGGAGGGCCTCGTCTAAGTAGTAATGTGCCTTGCCAAACTGCCCGGTAATGAGGTAAAAGTTTCCGATCCGCCGGTAGTTATCGATTTTACTCGGGCGCAATTCGCGCATTGTTTTTTCCACGTCTATCATCTGCAGGTAGTATTTTTCTGCCAGCGGGTATTGCTTCAGCGCCAGGTGGCAATCGGCCAGTGCAACAGCCGCTTGCAGATTGGAGAACTCGTTGATGGGGGGATGTTCTTTTATAATTTTTGTGAAAAAATCCAAGGCTTCCCCCGCTCTCCCCTGCGCGAGCAGGTTAGAGACCATTAGCTTGGCGATAAGCACGACCTTTACCTGGTCCTTTGCCTGCAGGCGGTTCGCCAGTGCCTTGCGTAAAAAGTGCAGTCCCTCCTCCCACTGGTTGAGTCCCTCGTGCAGTATTCCGAGCCTCCGGTAAAAAAGGTTAATGTCTACCGTATCCTTGGTGGCCAAGGCACTTTCCACACTGGCCAATCCGTACTGGATCGCTTCTTGGTCGTTACCCAGGTATTGATTGGCCAGCATCAAAAGGTCGTACGTGTAATGGAGCTTTCGGTAGCCAATTGAGCGGTAAATGGCCAGTACCTCCAGCAGCTCACTGTACCCCTGTACGTACTGCCCCTGCAGGAGGTGCATGTCGGCAATTTCTTTGAACACATACGCTTCTTTCTCCCGGTTCCCAAGTTGCCGGTAATACTTCCTCGCTTGTGCGTAGCACCGGATTTTCTCCGGTAGTCCTTCGGGCGATTCCTCCCACGTTTCCCCCAGGTAGTACCACCCCTCCGCTTCCAGGGGCAGGTTGCCCAAATCCCGACTCAGAGCCATGGCTTTCTTAATCAGTGAAACACCTTCTTCAACGTTGCCTTGCCGGGAGAAGAGGATACCCAATAAGTACCCGCTGCGGATCTGCCCCTTCTTATATTCCAATGACTGGCTAAGGGCCAGGGCTTCCTGGCCAAAGCGGCCGACGCTGTCCCGATAAGCCGGGATGACCAGTAGGCGTTCTGTCATGATACCACTTTTGCTTAAAAAATCTTCCCCCAGTCGCAACAGCCAGTTTACCCGGTTTGTGTCAGGTTTACTCTGCTGGAGCAGCGTATGTATGCTGTCAGCGGCGGCCGATGATAGCCAGGGATGAAAAGTTTGTGCACTGACCCGGAAACCAGTGAGGAAGATCAACAGAATCAGCAGGAAGGCGGGCAATATCGGGTGGCGTGAAGTCATTGCGGAGAGTAAAAGAGGTTAGCGACCGCCTGCTGAAAGGCAATGGCCAAATGATAACTTTTTAATTCCGAATCGATAAAGCCTAACAGGTTAAGACTCTTGGCTTCCAGCCGGTAATTGCTCAGTTTTTGGCTTAAAGCCTGTGTCTGCCTGGCATAGGTGCGTGCAGAGTCCAGATCAGCCTTAAATTCTGCTAGTTTGTAGCGCTGGTACTCGCCCAACTGTAGCAAAACTTTTACCCGGTTGGTATCACGCCTGCTTTGCGCGTGTAGCAGCAAGAGACTATCAACTTGACTTCGCGAGATTGATTGTGAATGCAGGATATTGGGTATTGTCAACAAACACAGATGTAAAAGGATATGTTGGCTGTGGCTCATAATAAAATAATTTAGCAATCAGACGACCAAAAGGTCTAACATGAAGAAACCTCCCGGAGGTTTTTGAAGCCAGAAAACCTAAAACAGTAGATTGGGTTGCCTATTACTCTTTCAGGTTTATTAGTATTCTGATTTGCAGTTATTTATTAGATGTCCCATATGGAAATATGGCTTAAATTTGTTAGAGGATTGGCAAATGCGTTGAACAATGATTAAGGTCAGCTGACACCCCCGCCTCTCATATCTCCAAAATATTGGAGAACATTGTATGGAGACTCCAGTATAATGGAGGTATTATTAACTCCTCAGAAAGCGAAGGAGTGACTACGGAGTTTCGGTTCTGTTATACCCCAATCGATCTACAACCCGGAGAAAATTAACTAATTAATTCCAACGGGCTATCTAACAATAAATGAACACCATTTATCAATAACCCAACTCCTGTTTAAGGAAAACAGCCATGTTTAATATCATTTGAAATAAACGAAGAGCTATAAGGGTATAACACTGACAGAAACATCTGCTAAGTCTTGGCTGTAAAGTAGGATGGTGATTTATTTCTGCTTTTATATTGAATAGTAAAGTTAAGAATCTACAATGCTTTTTCCTGAATACATTTACTTTTTTTTCAAGAGCAGGTGTTTCGTGTTAATAATTCCATTTATATGGAGTTGCCTCCAAACAACTCTACCCAATTGGAGTTGATACGGCATAAGAAGTGGCACCTAATAAATAGCATATAACTCACAAGCCATTCGTTTTGAAGCGCTTAAAAGTATCTTCCTCAGCAATGGATATTATGTTTAGGCCTGGCACTTTTTTTAATAAGCTTATTCAGACATACATGTTGTTTTATTCCAGTGAATCTAATGCTATTCTTAATGGATAGCCCGAAGTATGGTATTCTTCCACAAAAATAAAAATATATGTCACAAACATTTTGGTTATTTGGCACCTATCTCCGTATTCTGGCAGATGAGCATCAGACAGATTCAGCTTATGATCTCATAGAAGGACAATTTCCGGCAAACATGGAAACTCCTTTGCACCTGCATACAAAATATTCAGAACAGATTTATGTGCTGGAAGGCGAATTTACAGTCTATTTGAACAAAGAGAAAATTACCCTCTTCCCAGGCGAACATCTCCTTATTTCCCCCAATACGCCTCATGTGGTAGCAGCTTCCGGTAAACAGGTAAACCGTGCACTCACCATTGCCTCTCCAAGTGGTTTTGCAAAGTTGATCCGTAATGTCGGTATTCCTAGTACAGATGCAGCCCAGCCACCAGAAATACCGAACGACATGGGATTGTTCATAGAATTTTCCAAAGAAACCGGTGATGTAATTTTAGGTTCGCCCGGTGCTAGGCCTTAACTTCCAAATAAGCTGTAGTTCCGCTTAAGGTACCGGACCTTGTATCTATAAAAACCCGGTCTGTCGTCAATTAAAGCTACCGCCGGAACAAAGGGACGTGTTGTTTTGCCGACAACAGATAATAAAGAATTTATACCCTTGCCCGAAGACTCCGGCAAACCCGCCGAAAGCCCTCCTCCCAATGGAAGAAGCTTCTGAAATATCAGAAAAATAAAACATTTAAGAAGAATAGCTAGAGAATAAAAGCCATAAATAGCTGAAAATCACCGATATAAATGATTGGCATATGATTAGTATTACTTTTACTGTTGTACTACAGGGGCATTAGTCAAATAATACAATTGTGGGTGACTTATGGTTATCTGTGAAAGATAGTACCGGGCTACTTCGCCGATTTGGTTATTCTTGATAAGGACTATTTACCGTTTCAGAAGAGGAAATCAAATCGATCACAGGTAAGCTCACTATCCTCGACGGCTAAGTTGTGTACAGCGACGAAACCTACCTGGATCTAGCACCAGCTGCACTCCCTGTAATTCCCTCCTGGAGCCCGGTGAACTACTTTGGAGGCTACCGGTAAAAATAATCGGTAGGGTGAACAGCAATGAAGTTTTACTTTAAGAAATACTGCAAATGAACCTCAAGTTCACTTTATTGACAGGCATGGTTTTACTTGCACATGTCGCCATAGGGCAAAACTTTAACCCGATGAGATATGACGAAGAATACTCAGGCTTAAAAGACAGTGCAAAAACAGTCTACAATAAGATCAAATATATGCCGCTGTCCGAAAATGGCAGCACCTATGTTTCGCTAGGTGGAGAGGTGCGTGGAGAGATAGACTACTCACGAAATGAAGATTGGGGTTCGATGAATCTGGGGACGGATATATTTTTCCTCCAGCGTTATCACTTGCATGCTGATCTTCGTATGGGCAATCGGCTCCGAATCTTTGGACAACTCCGGAGTGGCTTGGAAAACGGACGAAAACTGGGTCCCCGACCGATCGATGAAGACCAACTCAATGTCCAGAATCTTTTTTTGGATATTGTTCCATACCGAGCACAGGACGAATCGCTGACGGTAAGACTGGGTCGACAGGAAATCCAATATGGAAGCGGCCGTCTGATAGATATGCGTGATGGGCCCAATCTTCGTCTGTATTTTGATGGGGCAAAGATTGCCTATGCATCGTCCAAGCTCCATGTGGATGCATTTGTGATGGCAGATGCCCTTTTAAATACCGGCCTATTTGACAACTCCTCAACCTACAAACCCAATCTCTGGGGTATCTACAACACCTTTATCAGTCAAAAAAAGAACAACTTTGATTTTTATTACCTCGGCATCAATCGTAGGGAAGCGAAGTTTGACGAAGGTGTAGGGCGCGAACTCCGGCATACTTTGGGAGCACGCCTTTGGAGAACCGGTATCGGCTTTGTATACAATTTTGAGGCGGGTTATCAATTCGGGACATTTGGCATCAACCGGATCAGCTCCTTTGGGTTATCCTCGGAAATCGGCTATAAGTTTGACCAAGTGAAAAAATTGCCATCCCTTAAGCTGCGGAGTGATTACATTTCAGGTGACAAAGCCAAGGATGACGGTGTTCTTGGTTCCTTTAATGCCTTGTATCCGAATGGGGGATATTTCGGAATGAACCCACAAGTCGGCCCGTCAAATTTAGTGTCAATCCATCCCAATCTCAATTGGAATCCAATTCCACATATCACGTTCACATTGGATGTCCTTTTCAGCTGGAGACAGTCGACAGAAGACGGCGTATATGGCCCAAGTGGATTGTTTAGGCTATCATCTTTTGATTCATCGAAGAGATTCATCGGTACGGCATATATAACAACCTTTACCTGGAACATCAGCGACTCTCTAAACTACAACCTGGGTATACAGTACTTCGAGACGGGCAGTTTCATCAATGATATTATCCCGCAGCACAGGGATGGATTTTTTGTGGGTTCCTCAATGAGTTTTAAATTTTAGTCCCCATAGAAGTCAGCTTGAACAAAAATGACAAAATCAATTGGTAATGATTGGGTTATGTTTCTATTTCCCCGGGCAGCAGGTTGCGCAGATACCACAACCTTTGTGGCGGGAGACAGTATCTTTTCTGCGGATGTAACGGGCAACTTCATCGCTTTCACGTCACTAAGGGATATAGTTCAGGAAAAATCCTGCAAAAGCAGGCGCTCACCATCAGTGGCTTTTCACAGGATGTTTGTCAGGTGCTATACCGGGGAAGTTGTTAGATTTCGCGGCAGTAGGTGTATCTGGTATTGCGCTGCTGCTTCTATGCTACGCTAGCAACAAAAAATCCTCCGTGGGTTAAGGTTACCAATCACTTGACCACAGGTCAAATCCATAAACATGGTATCACGCTATACCTCTTTTTAAAGCAAAAGTTGGAAAAGTAGGGCACACACGAACGGTCTCTAATGCATCGGTTCCGCCCGAATACGCTTTTCACCAAACAATGCACCGTTACTTTTCCAATCCTACTCTATAAAGACAATTATTTTACAACGGTTGCCTCCATCTCCACTTTTAGGGTGTCAAACAAGGTTTTAACTTCCACTACTGTACTCGTCTGCTGAATATCGTGTTTAGAAATCCAATCTTGCCAGAGGTCAAAGTTTTCAAAAAACTCGGGATGGTTAGTGGTATACACCGTGAGCCGTACAATGTTCTTCAATGGAAAGTCAGCTTGCAAAATAACCTTTTCCAGATTTTCGAACGTCTTTACCATCTGGGTTCTCATATCAGCATTGCTGGAAATCCCATCCTCGTCAATTGCGGTTTGGCCCGAAACATAAAGTGTGCTCTGCACATTTTTCACCTCTACAGCCTGAACGTAATTTCTACCGTCTTGCCACGTCCAGGGGTTAATGACTCTTTTTTCCATATCAGTTTATTTTTAATGTGTCAATAAACAAATTTCGCTAAATACGGTGTCTTTAACCTGTGATGTACCTCACACTTTTTACTTCGACTCCAGAAAAAGCCGACTCATCGTTTCCCTGGAAACTCCCAGATATGCCGCTAAGACTGTTTTTGGAATACGCTGCACCAAAGAAGGGTAAAATTCCAAAAACTGCTCATACCGTCCTGCCGCACTCATATTCATCAAGGAAAGTATCCTTCTCTGGCTGGCAATATGTCCAGAGACTGATTTACTGAGGAAAAAATTTGACATTTTAGGAATCGAAGAAAGCAGTTGATGGTAGCCATCAAAGGAAAGCTTCAACACCGTTGTGTTCTCCAGGCATTGCAGAGATTGTGTAGCCCTGGTCTGGGTATAGAATGCGCTGTAATCCGTTTCCCACCAGTCCTCCATGGAAAACGAAATGATATGCTCTTTGGCCTCGGTATCCGTAAAATACAATCTTAAAAGGCCTGACACAATGAAATAAACATGCTTGACTGAAGTATTTTCTTTGATGATCATCTCACGCTTTCTGAAGTGCTGCTCCGAAAAAAAAGATTCAGCAACTGCCAGCTCGTCATCGGATAAAGTGATTGTTTTTTTAATGTGATTTCTTAGAATTTCCATCTTTCTATCCCAATTGTCTTTCCGCACAATATATGCAGATATCCCAAGATTAAGACTTTCTTGATGTCATCGCAAAATCAGCGTCTACTCCGGAGATGCTTGGTCAGGGGACAAAAGCTATACCACCGCCTGATTTCGTCGGCATTTTCCGCTTTTTAGCAGAAACCGGGTAAAGTTTATCTACCCTCCTTTAACTGCGGACGGCGATTAAATGCATCGATTCGCTCTTCCACATTGGTTCTAATACTTTCCCAGAAAAGGTTGTAATCCCATACGTGATAGTTTTTTGAACCCTTTAGCCAACTTGCTAGAGAGTCCGGAGTCTTCACCATCAAGCGTCCGTGTTCGTCAATCCTCGCCGAAACTGTCTCGGAAACGATGGAGCCCTGAGGATCAAGTACACGCTGTTTCTCCGTGCTTTCTGCCCACTCCTCGCTAGTGGTCCAGGAGAGTGGATTTACACCAATTGTCTTTGAGAAAGATTCCAATTCCTCTTTAGTAAACGAGGCATCCTCATTGAAGCTCTGCCATCCCACGACACTCCCGGTCTGGAGAGGATGGCTTCCGATCGGAATTGCTGTAAATGCATTAGGTGACATCATGTATCCTACGAGATATGCCACCACCAGACGATCCATAAGGGGTTTTTCATCAAAAAATTCCTTTAGCAATCTCTCAGCATGCAAGGCGCCCTGACTGTGAGAAGCAATTACTATAGGTCTTCCCCGGCCGAAATTTTTCAGATAATATTCGAAGGCATTTTTTACATCTTGATAGGCCAAATCGAATGCCTGCTCCGCATTGGATGATCCTTTAGGAGCGATAAAAGCCTTGATATTTGCCTGTCGATAGCGTGGAGCATAGACTTGAGCGCTCCCATTGAAGGCTGTGGCTTGGTTTGCGATACTTAGTATATCTGTTTTCACGTTGACACTATCATCCATTAGATCGGCGTTCCAAGGCGATGCTTTTAGGATCTTAAGTCCTTTAAAGGGATGCCTAGACAGCTCGCTCAGTTCAAATGAATTTCCATTTGCACTGATATAAGTCGTGGGATGTATGAAAAAAACGTCAGCTTTCGGAAGATCGCCCTTCTGCCCTACCCCTTTTGGAATGATATCACTGGAATCAACCTTCAACGGGGACGCGGCCCAAAATTCAAGCTTTGAATAGTCAGGCTCTGGGCCTGAGTTTTCTGGTCCTGATTTGTCAACTTGATTTTGAAAATAGGCTACTGCCTTCTCTTTGTTT
>DATGMS010000112.1:0-2913 GCA_035307285.1 Cyclobacteriaceae bacterium | reverse complement strand
CTTCATCTAAAAATGCCCGAAGGCCAATTTCTATCCGGGCAGCATCTATCAGTGAACTTCTTTTCTCTCCACCTTCCTTAAGAGCATCGGACAATGTATAGGAAGATTCATATTCAGCCAACAGGCGTTCGACATCCTCTTCCTTTACCAAATCAATATGCTTTACGACATCTGAAGAATCATATCCGTTCACCGACATTCCGAACCGCATCTGCGCCGAAACTTTATCCCCTTCGGTAACGGCGACATCGCGCATATTATCTCCTATTCGGGCTACTTTCAGGTGTTGCAGTTCATTCCACCCCAACACTACACGCGCCCAGGCCCCAAGCTTTTTCTGAACCCGATCAGATTGCCAGTGTCCGACCACCACCTTTCTCTTCTTGCGCATGCGCGTCATTATAAAACCAAATTCCCTGTCACCGTGGGCGGACTGGTTAAGATTCATGAAATCCATGTCGATACTTTCCCAAGGGATTTCCGCATTGAATTGAGTATGGAGGTGGCAGATCGGTTTATCGAGGATATTCAAGCCTCTTATCCACATTTTTGCTGGAGAAAAGGTATGCATCCAGGCCATTATACCTATGCAGTTGTTCTCCGCATTTGCCCTTAAGAAAAGTGCTGCTATTTCATCGGATGTCTTCACTGTATCCTGACAGATTACCCTTACCGGAATATGCGAGGAGTTTTTCAATCCTTCTACAATTTGCCTAGAATTGGCAGCGACCTGTTTCAACGTTTCTTCACCGTATAAATGCTGGCTACCGGTAACAAACCAGATTTCCTTTTGCTCAATGTTAATCATGAAAATTCACCCTTTTTTGGTATAAAACTTTGTAAGATGTCCTGGAGGAATGCTTGCATCTTTCATTATTCACCATACTATCCGTTCAGTCATACGCCAATGGCTTTTTAAACCAACGAATCAATAACCCCAGAAGCTGCAGAATCCATCTGTAAAGGCAGCTGTAGTATGTGTTCGCCTTTTTTCGACTGTTATTATGCAGACCAAACCTTCCGGTTAAAGGTGAATCTTTCATCACAATCCTCCGCTCTACCTACCCAAAGGTGTAAATATAGTAGTTGGAGCGTATTAAGCTGCATGTTGGGTTGATAACATGTTGGTTTAAATTTTTTTATAGCTCCAAATCTTAAACTTGTTCGTTAAAAAATGATGAGGTTGAGAATTTTCTTTCGAAGATAAACCCAATTATTTCATCACTCCTTGCCTCTGTTCCAAAAGATAAAAGTCCCTCTGTTTGTAGAAGTGATAACATCCACCTTGCCGTCTTCGTCCAAGTCTACAGCGGTTACCTCAGAGCCTGCACCGGAACGGTTATGGATGAGTTCCGGGACGAACTCCGCACCTCCGGGAGCCTGAGGATTGCGAACAGTTTTGTACCAATACAAGACCGGCGGACCATATGGATCGGGATCATAATAATTATCTAAATGGGTAAAGTACCGTTTGCCAACAATAAAATCAAGAATTCCGTCTCCGTCAACGTCGGCAAAGGCAGCCCCATGAGGTTGGGAGAAAGTCACACCACCGGCATTCTCCGCCGTAAAATCATCACTTATCATATGGCGGGTAAAAGTGATTGTCCCATCTTCGTCCCTATGCTGCTCGTACCAAGCAAGGCCAAACCCATGTGCATTTAAATTAGATACGACATCGTTAAGACCATCGCCGTTAACGTCATATACTCCCATTAGACTTCCCCCAATTCCTCCACTTCT
The DNA here is from genome assembly GCA_035307285.1 of Cyclobacteriaceae bacterium. GTDB lineage: Bacteria > Bacteroidota > Bacteroidia > Cytophagales > Cyclobacteriaceae > DATGMS01. Next base: position 1,170 of record DATGMS010000112.1, on the reverse strand, counting down.
ATTCCCGTATCTTCCAAACGCTTGGGGGTGGTATTTCCACAGTTTTCCATCTTCCAATACATCCGGCTGTTCCCACCAACCAAAGGGATTAAGAATGTCAATTCTTCCATCGCCATTTATATCGCCGGTTCCGATACCATGAGCCAAACCATAGCCTTGTTCAGAAATAGTATACTCTTCCCAAGGCTGGGTAGGATCATCGGCATTGGGTTTAGCGTATCTCACAGATCCGTTTCCCGAGTATACCAATTCCCGCCTACCATCTTCGTCAATGTCTACAAATTCTGTTATTTCACTTTGTGATACATCGGGAAGAACGTCATAGCTTTTCCAGCGCCGAGACTCTCCTTTGGGATTAATGTAAAGTGTTGTTGAAAAAGCACTACTCAACACATCGGGCCATCCATCGTAATTAAAATCGTATGTATCTTGAACCCGATTATAGGGAAACTCCAGAGAGGGGCTACCGGCAATAGCAGGGAAAATTTCTCTCCGTTTTGTATAATCGGGACCATAATAAATATAAGGACCAGACACTATATCCATATAACCATCTCTGTTAAAGTCGGCAGCATCAGTAGCCCATGAATAGTACATATCACTAATGCGCTGGACTGTAAATCGCGGTGAGGATTCTTCAATAGGAGTTTCTCTTATTGAAATATCCTTGATCAAAATGTCTTTGAAGTGAACTTTCCCCGCTCCTGACATATATAAAGCTATGGCACCATATCCTTGTAGTCCCTCTTTCCCGTCTATAGCACCTCCTATTTCCCTGCCGTCGTTTAAAAATGTCCGTATTACATTAACATCCAGAAACACCTCAATTTTATTCCATTCCTCCTGACGAAGTGCCGTGTTTGGTCTGGAAAGTGGCAAATCCTCAGGTTCAGCGGGACGTGGGGGGAAGTTCACTCTCTGGGGCTCTGCGTTGGTTTTATCTTCAGGGGGAGCCACCCTATACCAAATCCCTCCAGCTTGCCTCAATCTTTCACGGTTCACCTCTTGCCCTTCTACGTCAAAAGAAATTCTAAAGGGTACCACCTCATCTCCCTGAACTGACACTAAAAGGCCGTGCATGCCTTCTTCTGATTTCTCCAACCGGAAAATCACTCCCAATTCGCCTTCACCGGAAGATTTAAATGACACTTGAAACCCAACGTCCTGAAA
>DATGMS010000111.1:0-4293 GCA_035307285.1 Cyclobacteriaceae bacterium | reverse complement strand
GGATGATTTTCATGGGTTACAACTTAGCGGCAGTGACAAGTTGTATATTTCCCAAGGACCCAGTCAGGAGGTAAGGGTTGAGGGCGAACAAAATATCATCGATCTGCTGCGTACAGATGTAAGTGGCGGCATCTGGAATATTCGTACGAGGGGTTGTGTGGGAAAGCACGAGCAATTGGTTTTTTATGTGACCCTGCCGGACATTAGCGCGCTATCCGTATCAGGTTCTGGAGACATTATCGGTGAAAACCTAATTTCTGCTGACGCAATTGACTTCCAGGTGACCGGATCAGGATCCATCACTGCAGCTATCCAGGCCGATGTGGACGCAGAGGTCACCGGTTCGGGAAAACTAAATCTTAAGGGGGAGAGTGAATCCTTAAAAATCAAAATTACCGGTTCGGGGGAATGCGACACTTATGACCTTCAGGCCGAAGTGGTGGAAGTAGAAGTGCAAGGTTCGGGGGAAGCCTATGTGACTGCATTGGATCAATTAGATGTCTCAATTAAGGGGAGTGGGAATGTCTACTATAGGGGAAGTCCCACTATCAATTCTTCTATTACAGGATCGGGAAAACTAATCAAAAGGTAGCGGGTAAGATATTAGGTTCAAACGGAGAGTAGATAGCCGGCGGTCCCAGCCCTGTATATTAGATACATCCCATTAGCATATATTTCCCTCGAAATGTTTTATTACTACCAATACCTGCCTTATTTTTGAGGTATGACTGAAACTGTGCGGGATTTATTGCCTCAACTTACCCAACTCAAAACGAAGCTGGAAGGGGATCTTTTTTATGATCAACTCATGAGGACGCTTTATGCAACGGATGCTTCTGTTTATAGGGAACTGCCTCTTGCTGTGGCGTTGCCCAAGTCAGAGGAAGATATCAAAAAGCTGATCCGGTTTGCAAGAGAGCACAAGACGTCCCTTATACCAAGAACCGCGGGGACATCGCTTGCGGGCCAATGCGTAGGAGAGGGGGTAGTAGTGGATGTTTCGAAATATTTCACCCAAATATTAGAATTCAATAAAGATGAAGGTTGGGTTCGGGTCCAGCCCGGGGTGGTCAGGGATGAGCTGAATAGATTCTTAAAGCCGCATGGGCTGTTTTTCAGCCCCATCACCTCCACGGCAAACCGCGCGATGATAGGGGGGATGGTAGGCAACAATTCCTGCGGAACTACTTCTATTGTATATGGTTCCACCCGCGAGCACACCCTAGAACTTAAAGTCATTCTCAGCGATGGAACTGAAGCAATTTTTGGGCAATTGACCGAAGAGGACTTTAAGGCTAAGCTACTATTGGAGGGAATGGAAGGTGAATTGTACCGGGAGATTCAAAAGGAGCTTAGTGATCCCTTTATCCAAAATGAAATTAGAGAGCATTTTCCCAAAGCCTCCATCCATCGTCGTAACACGGGTTACGCCGTAGATTACCTGATGAATACCGAGGTTTTTTCTGAAAGCGACCAGTGTTTTGATTTCTGTAAATTGCTTTGTGGCTCAGAGGGCACGCTTGCTTTTACTACCGAAATTAAGCTTCATTTGGACCCACTTCCGGATCCTTTTGACGTGGTGGTGGCCGCTCATTTTGATAGCGTCAATGAAAGCATGAAGGCTACGCAGGTAGCCATGAAGTTTCAGCCCACCGCATGCGAACTGATGGACAAAATCATCTTGGATTGTACCAAGGAGAATATTGAGCAAAATAAAAATCGATATTTTGTAGAAGGAGATCCCAAGGCTATTTTGATGATCGAATTTCGCGGGAAAACGCTCTTGGAGGCGGAAGAACAGGCTTATCGCCTGATAGATGCATTCCAATCTGCTGGGATGGGTTATGCTTATCCCATGATCCTTCCGGAAAATACCAAAAGTGTATGGTCATTGAGAAGTGCAGGTTTGGGTTTGTTGGCCAATATCCCTGGGGACAAGAAAGCGGTTGCCTGTATTGAAGACACCGCTGTGGATATTGATGATCTGGCCGATTATATAGAAGATTTTGAAAAGATCATGGAAAAGTTTGGACAGTTTCCTGTTCACTATGCCCATGCAGGCGCGGGAGAAATCCATCTTCGTCCTATCCTAGACCTTAAACAGTCCAGCGATGTAAAGGAGTTTTACCTCATCAGCGAGGCCGTTGCCAAATTAGTTAAATCCTACGACGGCTCCCTTAGTGGTGAACATGGTGACGGCCGCGTACGTGCGGCATTTATCCCATTAATGGTGGGACCTGTGAATTATGAGCTTTTTAGAAGAATAAAAAAGAGCTGGGATCCGCACAATATCTTCAATCCCGGTAAGATTGTGGACGCCCCGGCCATGAACACCTCGTTGCGTTATGAGCCCGACATGGTTACTCCTGATATCAAAACTGTTTTTGATTTTAGCGGGACAGGAGGGATTTTAAGAGCTGCCGAAAAATGCAACGGTTCTGGCGATTGCAGAAAGCTTCCGGCTGCGGGAGGAACGATGTGTCCGAGTTATATGGCGACCAGAAACGAGAAGGATACCACGAGGGGGAGGGCGAATACCCTTCGGGAATTTCTGACTAATAGCGATAAAGAGAACCGGTTTGACCATGAGGAAATAAAAGAAGCAATGGACCTTTGTATTTCCTGCAAAGGCTGCACATCCGAATGTCCCTCCAATGTGGACATGTCTACTTTAAAAGCTGAGTTTTTGCATCAATATCAAAAAACCCACGGGATCCCACTTCGTTCCAAAGCCTTTGCCTATATCAATACGCTAAATGAATTAGGTAGCCTAGCTCCGGCAATTTCTAACTTCTTCCTTGGTAATAAATCCACAGGGAAGCTGCTTAAAAGCCTTTTAGGTGTCGCCCCGGAGCGGACGTTGCCACGGATCAGTAAAGTAAGTTTGAGGAGCTGGTATAAGAAGAACTATAGTAAGTTGGGCCAGATTGCCACTCCTATCAAGACTGTCTTTCTTTTTTGTGACGAATTTACCAATCACAACGATACAGAAATAGGAATAAAAGCGGTGAAGCTACTTCATTATTTGGGCTATGAGGTGAAAGTGGTGGATCACGCTGAAAGTGGCCGGGCAGCGCTGTCCAAAGGATTGCTCGATAGAGCAAAAGATCTTGCCAATAAAAATGTTCAAACCTTTAGAGGCCTGATCTCAAAAGACAGTCCTCTCATCGGCATCGAACCTTCTGCCCTTCTCAGCTTCAGGGATGAATATCCACGTTTGGTCGATACGGACTTGGTGGAGGATGCCAAGAAGCTAAAGAGGAACTGTCAGCTGATTGATGAATTTTTAGTAAGAGAAATGTTGGCGGACAACATCAAGTCCGGACAGTTTACAGATGCCAGAAAAACAATTGCCTTGCACGGACATTGCCATCAGAAATCACTTTCTTCCATCAGTTTCCCGACCAAGCTTCTTAGCCTGCCAACAAACTATAGCGTGGAAGTGATTCCCTCTGGATGTTGTGGTATGGCAGGCTCTTTTGGATATGAAAAGGAGCATTATGATGTGAGTATGAAAATAGGAGAATTGGTGTTGTTCCCAGCTGTCCGGCAGGCGGATGAAAATACGCTTATCGCAGCAGTGGGGACAAGCTGCCGACATCAGATTCACGACGGGACGAGCAGAAAATCCTATCATCCGATAGAAATATTGTTCGATGCCGCAGGATTAGGTTTGGAGGATTAGAAATAAGTTCTTTCTCTCGATAAGGGCATAAGAGCCGTTAATATTATATTGTAAAACTTTAGTGGGCAAAATAAAAAAGCCTCCCGAATTATGCGGGAGGCTTTTTTTGTAGGTCGTACCAGGCTCGAACTGGTGACCTCTGCCCTGTCAAGGCAGCGCTCTGAACCAACTGAGCTAACGACCTAGGTCAATAATTGCACAAAGATAATAAATAATCATCCTTTTGAAAGTGCTGATCTGTTTTTAGTCAATCTTTCAGCATTTTCTCCAATTTTTCCCGGGTAAGAGGTTTTTCTATAAATCCCTGTACAAAATTAAAGCCCCGGGATTTCTGACGGTCCTGATGGTCTATGGAGCTTGAAAGCATAATGATTTTGTCCTTTCGCGGTGATTCCAAAACTGCGTAACTGGTCAAGAAATCCCATCCGTTCATCACAGGCATATTGATGTCCAACAAAATCAAAGTCTTTACTCCGTTATTTGAATCGATGAACTGAAGAGCTTTTTCCGCTTCTAAAAAGTCAATAACAGTAGGGGAAATGTCCAATTTGTTTATTAACCTTTTGTTGATCAAGTTATTGATCGGATCGTCATCAATTAAAAGAATA
>DATGMS010000110.1:0-10437 GCA_035307285.1 Cyclobacteriaceae bacterium | reverse complement strand
ACTTCCGTTACGAACTGCTCCATTTCATCCTGCCCAGGCGCTTTGTAGATCAAACTCCCTGCCGGAGCGTTAATCACCTGCTCCTGAATCGGCACTGCACCCGCATCTTCAAGCAGTCCCGGCCCGTATTCCCGTATATTTTCTTCATCTTCATAACCCGGATCGTCTGGTAATAATCTATTACCCTGCGGATCTGTCGTAATCGGAATAACCGGGTAGACACCCGCATCTCGATTCACGCGGCTCAACTCAGATTCATTCACTACCCAATATTCAATCCCTTTTCGTACAGGCAAGTCAAGATTACAATCTACTGTATCTGTATTTTCTTCTTCATAATCCCTTGTAATCTCTCCGATGGCTTGGAGGCGGTCAAGGGGGGGGCGTACATTTCTCCCAGGGGTGCCCCCAGACATATCCCCCAGGCGTCGGGGAATGTATTCCCGGACAGTTCCCTGAATATCCCCCGCCTGAATCTGCACAACTTGTCCATCATATATGGCACTCCGTTCATTATATACACCGGATAAAGGTGTATAAGCCTCCCCAAATTCAGCAAAGTACCTATCAAAAAGACTTTGAACTCGTTGCCTGCCTTGTATGACATTAGAACGGGTTTCGTATTCCCGTAAGATTTGTTGTATGGCGATTTTCGAAATCCCACCCATCAGATCCCCTCGCTGCCATTCTGCTGAAACTGCCCCCCCAATTAAAAATGATCGGGCATGTAGATTAGTGGGCCCATCCCCGTGAATAACAGGATAATTTATTTCATCTGCATAACTTTCAACATCCCGCTCACCTATGAAATGAGTTTCATTGGCCTGTTCCTTCCCAAAGGGCATAAAATCAATCAAGAAAAATGGATACCGTCCAAAAAGAATATCAGAACCAGCGTTATCTGGATGGGGAACTACATGCCTTAATTTTGGACGGTAAATGCGGGCTCGGATTTGACCATTGGCATTGGTTGTTTCAGACATTATATCATAGGTGGAGAACTCTTCTTTATTTCTCGCAGTAGTTAAATCCGTTATCTCAATGTCTGTAGGGGTGCTCGTCCACTCCCCGGTAGCCTGCAAATACTGATCACCGACGCGAATCTGAATTCTCTGAGAAAATTCACGTTGTTCAGTGTACTGACCTTGCGTGCCTCGAGGACTTGAAGTATCGGGAGTGGCAGCTCTATATCGGAATTTTATATTCAAAGAATATTCATCCTCCCCCGTACTAATAGTGTCTCCCACGTACTCAAGGTATCCCGGTTCATCTACAAAAACAGTACCAACATCTCTTAAGTTATTGGTATTTGTGTACATCGTAAGCGTACCGGGTCCGCCATCTCGTGGGGAAATCAAATAATATGTGGTAGTCCCTTCCGTAGTGCCGTTGTACCCAAAAAAGTGAGGAAACTGGATTCCCTGCGAATACGTCCAGCCTTCCGGCAAACCGCCTTTAAAGACTCGTCTATTTGAACCACTATTGGGTACTATTTGCGGGTCATTCGGGTCATTGAAATCATCATCAAACTCTCCGGAATGTATTAATCCAGGAATCAGGCCATGCTCATACGTACTTTGAATTTCCCGGATAATGGGCCTTGGTTGCAGTTGGTGTCCTCGGGCAATCCAAAGGATATCATCTGTTGGATTGCGTGTGTGGCTACTTTGGAAAAGGCCGAGAGAATTAAAAACGCGGACAGTTCTACTGCTCGCCCGTTGTTCAATAGGTATAATAACCCATCTTCCGTAATCTTGAAAAAAATTAACGACAAAAGGTTTCAACACCGCTTCCAAAACATCCCAGCAATTCATAGCCCGCAGTTCCCCTCGATCCTCAACTATGTACGCCCGCTGATCAATTTCCAACTGAGCTAAAGGACTTTGGGATGTATTCATTCGGGTTTCCCAGGTATTCGTTGAATCCCAAATATCTAATCCATACCCCAACTTTTGTAAACAACGTGTTATTATCTGAATACCAGTGGCGTGGCCTGTATAAAACTCTCCGTTATCGTCTACATATCGGATCTGATTTAAAATACCTATTGAAACCGCTCTAAAAGTCACCATGAAAGGGGGCTCTTCATATGGCTCTTTATAGATTTCAGGAATAATGTATCCTACATGCTTGAGTGCCCCCGTTTCATACACCTCTATTTTATATTGTTTATCGGATCCAGCCGCCATTTCCTCAAACTGGAATTTCGTCTGGGCTAATATTGTTAACTCAATATAGGTGGGTAAGATTGTTTCATATTTCTCATATGATGAATTCTGCAAACCTATTTTCAAAGGATCCTCGGAACCCTTCACGATCTCAATACCACCGGAGTACCCCTGTTCCAGTATATCTACACGTTTGGAACGTTTGAGTTGGTCTGTAAATTCAAGCCGATATTTAACTCCGTACGCCATTAAGTGCCTATTATTTTTCTTCTTTTTCCTACTCGTTGATCAATTATCCCAGCCTGTTGCAATGTTCCAATAAGTTCATTATTGCCTATGCGAAACACTACCTGATCATCCCGCTGTGGGACAGACGTGGCCGTAGGTGCTTGCGGAGTTACGGACCGCCCGCCCCCACCTCTGCTTCCAGAAGAAGCCAACCCCCGAATAGCTCCTTTGGCTGCTGAACCAATAGCTATCAACGCCGCTCCGGCCACAATGGCACTCCCTCCGAAAAAGGTAATTAGGGCGTTGCGCAATTCTTCAATAGCTTTCCCGGATGCTACAATAATTGTACCAAGTCGTATGGCCATATCCGCAATGTTTTCCAAAATTCCAAGAAAAGCCTGCCCAATCCCATCCCCAGTAGCTATGATAAAGCCCAGGGATTCCATAAAGGACGATCCGAGATTAATCAATGAATTTTGCATAGCCCTGGCGGCCTGCTCTATCCGCCATTCGGTCTCTTCCCATTGCTCCCGCATTTGCTGAAGGGATGTCTTGATCGTGGGCACTGTTTGCAACCATGATTGGGAAATCCGTTCCACGGCCTGTTCCGTTGTTCCAGCAACATCTCTGGTTGAGCGGATGCTTTCATTTTGCATTCCAATCAGACGTTCTCTGGCATTTATCTGTTCCTCAATAAGAGCGTTCTGTCTCAGCAAGGCAGCAGCTTCCCGAACCTCCGCCGCTGTTAGTTCCCCTACTTTGCTAATAATAGCATCATACCGCTCCATATTTTTCGATAACATTTCCTGCAAAGTACCAATTGACGTAGTCTGATCTTCCGTTGAGTCCGTTAAACCACCCGTGGCCGCTGTTGCATTTTCAATGGACTCTGTGTCTATCCCTCTGGCCTCGATATTTCTTAAAATCTGAGTTCGGAGAGCTTCCAAGGGGGCTATGTATCCTTCAAGACGTGCAATTTCAATATCCCGTTGTTCAGTAGAAATGAGGCCCTTTTCTGCTCGTTCCCGCACTCGTGTGATCTCCGCACTCAGTTCCGAAATTTTGCCAGCTACTTTGTCAATATCTTCCACAGTCCCTGAAATACCAAGAGCAGAAATATCAATATCAAAATCGCCAATGGACGTAAAAAACACCTCATTAATAGCTCTTCCTGCTATACGAAAAGCCTCTACAGTAGTGCCAATAAGGATATTACGAATCTTCTGGACAGTGGTGAGTACATTATCTTCCCAAATATTCAACTCTTTTTCAAAATCTCCGTTGAATACCCTCATTAATTCATGAACACGACTGAGAGTCGTTTCTACGATCTCCAAAACCTGGCCAAAAGAGAATTTAACAACTGCCAGGAACTCATCCCCAAAGGTTTCCCAAATATCTGAAATGATCTTCACCGCCCCTTTGATAATTCCTGTGAAGTCCTTCCACATCTGAGCACCGGCCCCTTCAGTGAAGTAAGCAACCACATCGTCCCAATTAGCCACAATAGCAGCCCCGGCGGCGGCGGCTGCAACTACAATACCTGCGATAGGAGCGGTCAAACCTCCTAAAAGAGTCATCAACGTGCCCAACGCAATTAAAACAGGGCCAACGGCGGCAGCGAATCCCCCGAAAATAAAAGTCATGTTAAGTACTTCGGAATCTGCTTGGCTAATTCTTCTAATAACTTCTGTGAGACGGTCTGCCAAGTCTGATGCAAACTCCAGCAGTCCTGAATTTGCGAAAGCGATCTGAAGTTCCTCAAAAACTGATTTCAACCGCATGAGAGCCCCATTGAATCCTTCCATCTGGACATCCGCCACACTTTTAGCAATGCCCCCACTATTCTCAAGTTCCTGGGTTAATTTTCTAACAGAATCACTCCCCTGCGTAACCAACGCTGCCATAGCCGGACCGGCGCGTTGCCCGAACAGCTGCATGAATAGACCGGCGTTATTCGCGTGAGGTTCAAGTTGTTGGATTATCTCAGACAGAGGCAGCAGCCGGCCGGCGGCATCCGTAAAATTAAGACTTGCCTTCTCCATTGCTTTGGTGATCTGTTGGGTTGGGTTCAGAATACGAGATAAAGCGCCTCGAAGAGAAGTCCCAGCCATAGACCCTTGAATACCTGCATTACCCATTAAAGCCATAGCGGCGGCGGCCTCCTCAAACTGGACTCCAGCAGCCTGGGCAATAGGCCCGGCGTATTTCATTGCGTGGGCAAGTTGTTGGAGATCTGTATTAGCAGAAGTGAAAGCCTTTACAAGAACATCAGTGGCATGGGAAAGTTCAGAAACCTCCATGTTGTACCCTGCCAAGACGTTCGTTACAATATCTGCGGCGGTAGCCATGTCTAATTGAGCAGAGGCCGCCAAGGTGAGGGTGTCAGGCATAGCCCTCATTATATCATTCACCTCCATTCCGGCCATTGCTAAGAATCCCATAGCATCCGCGGCATCGGATGCCATGAACTGGGTAGATGCACCAAGCTCCCGGGCAATTGCCTCGAGTTTCTGAAGCTCATCCCCAGTAGCTCCTGATAATGCTCGCACCCTGTTCATGGAAACCTCAAAATCCCCGGCAGTCTTTAAAGAAAGTCCTGCAAAGGCAGTTAAAGGGGCTGTAATTGCTACAGACATATTTCTTCCAGTAGATTGGAGCTTCCGCCCCATACCAGAAAAAGACTGCTGAATTTTCTGCATCGAGGACATGGCCCGGGCTTCCATCTTGCCCATATCCTCTTGCATTTTCGTAAGGGCAGTATCCCACTGCTTGGTATCCATCCCAAGCTGTCCGACCAGCGCCCCTAAATCTTTTCCTTGAAGTGCCATTATTTATTCACCTCTTTTTGTTCAACTTTTACGCCCTTCATATGTGCAAGGCCTTCAATGATTCCCCGCATTTCCTCGACCGATTGGATTTTGGGACTTTCCCATGCAAACCGAATGAGTTTTTGAGGATCGCGAATTACGTCGCCCCGCCTTCGTCCGTATGCAGAATTATAGATAATCTGGGCCACTACCCGAAGGGTCTCGCAGACGATTTTAACCGGACCGAAATAGGTATTTTCATGGTCTTTCAACGCCCAATCAAACTCAATCGGGGTAAGTTGATAGAACTCCCGTGAGGTTAATCCCAGGCGCCCAATCGCTATACCACAAAGTTGATTCAAATTCAGCTCCGTTTCGCCTGTTTCTGATCCTCCTCGGACTTTCCCACCTCATCAACCTCCGGGAAAAACCTATCCGAGGTAAAGAGTTTCATGTATTCTGAGAAACAAAGATCCAGGATCATTGGTATATCCTCTTCCTTCAAATCCAGTTCAGTTCCTTCTGCATAGGCGCCCATTTTGAGGGCCGCAAAAAGAATCGTTTCATGGAGTTCAATATCCTCCTTGTGTTCCTGGAGAGCTTTGCCCAAAGACTTGCCAGTTTTCTCCTGAACCTTTTTCATTACATAATACCCCATTCTTACAGGGTATTCTTTCTTTCCAATTGTTATGTACTCTACCATATCGACGTTACTTAGAAATTAGACTTATGATCTCCGGGTGGGGTATATGTAGATATACCTACCGGAGTTTCCGGGGCTTTTTAAGTCCAAAAACCCCGATATTACGATTCTGAGCCGATGGACACAGTACCACTGATTTCAATGGTTACATCTACTGTAATCCGATCCCCTTCCGGGATGGTTAACGGCAAGTCCGTCACCAGCCCCAACATCGTAAGAGATGTTTCCTGGGAGTCTGGAAGAATTACCCGATATTGCCGAGGATCTTCGTCCTCAAAATCTTCTTTGAAAAGCAGGTAAGTATCCCGCCTGAAATTCAGGGTAAATGTCAACTGACCAGCATCCCGAAGACCCCCAATCTTTTCCCGGTATCCGCTTACGGAGTCGTAGGTGGTTACCTCAATCGTTTCTCGGTTCATGGAAGGCCCACTGATATTGAACACCTCTGCAACGGGTTCGAAAGAAGATCCGTCGTGGCGTTCAAATACTGTACCAATTCCACTTATTGCTTGTGATGCCATAATAAGTTCCTCATATATTTAGTTACTGTTTTAAGTTTCTGGAACAAGTTCTGGTCTGCGGTGTATTTCAAAGTTTGTAATAATCCGTGCCCGGTTGTTTTCATCCCAGTCCAACAAAGCTGGACTGTCCAGGGCTTCTATTTTTGTATAGACTGCCCCGTTTAATTCAAAATTCCCTTCCCCATGTAGGATATCTATTAGTTCCTGCATCTGGGTCATTGCCTGCTCAGAATTAGGGTTCCTTATCCGAAGTTGAATATTTCCCCGATCATACCGTCCATCTTTATTCATGAACAAAAGGGGGCCAATGCCTGGGGTTTCGAAAATGGTTAGGCAAATATTGGGCATAGCCGGTTCTCGGCGGATGAACAAATTCGTTCCTGCCACCCAGCTGGTTTCCTCCACTATCATATCCCGTATGTCTGCTGCAAGGGTATTCATCTTATTCTCGCATGTTTACGTATTTCTTCCAACATCTCAGCTTTCTTATCCTGCATAGCCTTATAGAGCCATCGTTCTTTTGCCAAAACCACACCTTCTTTGGTTTTTCGCCTCCAATTCACACCCACCAGTTCATGCACAAATGCCGCATAATTAGCTGAATAACCGAATATCAAAACCGGGGCAGCATCTGTAGCCTGGGCACGGGCGAGATTTTCAAAAGCGGTAATAACCACTCTATGATGACTTTGCATATCCGCCGCCTGAGGGCCGGCAAAGGATTCACCTTTCGGGGATGGGACAAGGTTTCCTCCACCTTTGTAGGAGACGGTAAACCAACTTGCCCGGAGGTTCCCGGTGTCAATCGGTGTTCCCGGCTCGGCTGCCCGTTGGAGAACAATCACGGCATTGATCATACCCTCATGCGTCCTGCCTTTCAGGGCATTGACCTCCCGGGTGAAGTTCCGAAAAAACTTCTCCGTGTCTTGCTTCCGAAATTTAAATCCACTTTTTGGCATGCTTATAAATAGGCTATGAATACGTCTAAGGTTTGTGAACGGAATAGCGGGTGCCTATCCATTTTCTTAATCTCAAAAGCTCCTTCGGTTCCAAGCGGCTCAGGATCGGCTGGCAAATCTGCCAACTGTCCCAACCATACATAACTCTGTTCTTTCATATCATCCGGGGTAAGTAGTTGGGCACGGCTTACAAACTCCCTACCTGTACTATCGCTTACTATCTCCGAAGTTTCATCCCATCGCACTTGTCGCTCTTTGGGATCCGCAAATTTGGGGGAGCTGAATTCATCGATGCCCTCAAACTCCCAGTACACTACGGTCTGAACTGCTACCTTGCGTATGAAACTAAGAATACTCATTCTGGAACCGCCTTGAATTTAATTTCCCGCCTGTGGTGCGCAATATCTTGCAACGTCCCTGTGGTATCCAGGGATATTGCCATCTGCCCCCAGGTGGTTGAAAGAAGCCCCTGCCCAAAAATATCAGAAAACCGTTGCTCGGCTGGACCCGCTTTTTCATGTATGGCCTGGCGTTCATGCGTTGCCGCCACATTGTGAGCCGCCAACCAACGTTCAATCTCCTTCAGGGTATCCTCATCCAAGCCCTTCCCAACCAGGGTATTATCCACCAACTTTGAAGCCCCGGTGATAAATACACTTATTCGGGAATCCGTTAGCTCGGTATCAATAATTTCTTTAACCTCACTGGATGTTACTCTGGACATAATTTCCTGAATTAGGTTTATAAATAACAGCAGAACCGTACCTGAATTTCCCGGAAAGGGATCAACAGGATACGGAACTGCTGCCGCCCCAGAACAGTTGTCTGAGTTTTCAGATACATCTATGTACCTGCTTCTACGAAGTTATGCACCAATCCGGTCCGTCCGTTCTGATCTGCTCGAATCTGGGGCACCTGGATCGAGAGGGTCTTGAACTTATTAACAAAACCGAATTCTGTTTGATCCTGCAAGTTCTGGAGTGCAAGACCCTGTACAATTCGTATTACATCTGTTGATCGCTGCACAAAGACTACGTTGCTATCCGGCAGTTTATCCACAACCACGATGTTTTCAACGCCACTGATTCGCAGAATCCTGTCTCGAATAGTATTTTCACCTTTCGCATCACTGTAATCCTCATCCAACTTTGTTTCAAAATTGGTTGGAATAAACAGATCCCATGGCCCGTAGAAATGGTTGGTAATAGAAGCCTGCTTCATAGCCAACACTTCTTCTACAATCTCCTCACCAGAAACTAAAGCACTTGCCCAGTCACTGATATTAGCGATCTGCTGATCACCCGTTCCGCCTGGGTGAATCCGTTGTGGGAAATTCAAGAAGCTGTAAATCGTGCCACCACCGTACGAGTAATTCGTATCAGTGAAAAGCATTTCCTCCTGCTTCTCCATTACCTTTCGGCCAGCCCGTTCTGTCATAGACGTATCAAGGGGATTCCCAAGTCGGCGGCTATTTTCGAGCGCCCGTTGGTTGATTTCCCAATCTACGTGAATGATAGGGATTGGCAGAAATACGCTATCGAATTCCTGTCGATCACCTTTGGTACGGGTAACGGCATCCATACTCAGTTCAGCTACAAGAGCATCCCCTACATTATGGTATTCCAGTACGGTCGTTCCCATTGCGTTGCCGAGGGTGAACGACAAACCAGCCCCGATCAGATGATTAGTACCAGTTAGCCGCTGTTCAGCAATTCCCAATAGAGCTTCATCAAGTTGAATCCACTCATCCCGGCGAAGTGTCCCCGGCGCATTTACCTGAAATGTTTTCCAGGCTTCTGGCTTCTTGGGATTCCCACCCTGGTAAGCCGTTACATAGGTCTTTCCGTCTTTGCCAACGAAAGGCCTCATTCTTCCTACATCCAGCCGTCCGGATGAGAGCTGGTGAGCAAGCGCCCCTCGACCCCCTTCTTTTCCAACCAGATCAATATTTACATCACTCATAATATTTCCTCATTTATAATTTTCATTTCAATTACAGCCTGCGAACTGGCACCCGATGATTGTCTTCATCATCCACGATCTTTTCACCAATAACCTGGAACATACCAACCCCTGCGGACTGTGCCCGAAGCTCCCCTCCGGCATTTGGTTCCAGAATGGCTCCGATATCTGGATCAAAGGAGCTATCAATCAGGGCAAGAACTTCCTCCCCTGGTTGAACACTCCAGACAAATACCACATCACCGGCTGTGTAGGCATCCCGTGTGGTTTTGCCTTGCAGTTCGTCCTCCAGAGCAAAATTACCCGGGGCCGGCCCACCTGCGGTTGCGTTCACAATCGCCTCACCATCGGCATTTATTGTCACCTGAGATCCTGGAAGGATTGTCCCCCCTGCTGGATATTCATTGACAATGTCGCCGTACTTTTTGAGTTTAATTGTCTTATAACTCATCTTTGACCTCCTTAGTTTTCAAGAACTACACCAGCCGGAAGCAACATCTCTTCACTCTCCGAATTGGCTGTTATGGTTTGTCCGCCTGCCTGAGCACTGTAATCAGTTTTGCGGCTGGTTTTTTCCAGCGCTGCTAATGTTTCAGTATCCATGCTTTCCAGCTTCTCGGTCTTCCATATGTCGGCTGTATTGGCCTGGATAGATTTGATCAGCTTCTGACGGTTTTCATTATAGGCCTTAATGCCTGCTTCTACCTGTCCCCTGACTTCTTCGGGAAGGATTCCTACCAGTTTGGTTGTATCGCCAAGGTCTTCCGCAAGAGCCTGTAAGGCCTGTTCGCGTGTGACTTCAGCCTCCGGAGCCTCTGTTGGTTCCAGCTTTTCCAGCTGTTCCTCGTTTAGTTGCAGCAACCAAGATCGGTCGGTTTTGGAAAATCGTGTCCGCTCATTATTAATCAGCGAAACAACTTTGTCCATAACTTCACCGGAAGGTTGCCCTTTTTGAGTATCTGACATATTGTCTACCTCATTGGTTTGATTATTGAACTTCGTCCGCTTCATGGAACATCCACAAGCGCCGTTGTTCTGTTTTTGTTTGTTGTTTTGCCCATTAAGAGGGACAAACTCTACATTTCG
>DATGMS010000109.1:0-2038 GCA_035307285.1 Cyclobacteriaceae bacterium | reverse complement strand
TTCCAACGGTCACATTTCTCCTGTATGGTACAGTGTATTGGCCAGATCGGGGTATTTTGATACAGAGGAATTAAAGACTTTCAGAAAAATCAATAGCAGATTACAAGGACACCCTGCGGTAGAAGAACACCTTCCAGGCATCAGGGTAGCCTCCGGATCTCTTGGTCAAGGCCTCTCCGTAGCGATCGGTGCGGCAACTGCCAAGAAACTGAACAACGATCCAAGTCTTGTATATGTATTAATGGGAGACGGTGAGCAGCAAGAAGGACAGATTTGGGAAGCAGCCATGTATGCCCCAAACCGGAAACTGAACAACATCATAGCCAGCATTGATGTCAATCGGCAGCAAATCGATGGGCCCACCGAACAGATTATGGATTTGGGAAGCCTCATTGATAAATGGGAGGCTTTTGGATGGCAGGTGATAACGACCAAGAACGGCAACGACATCGAGGAAGTTATTACACAGCTCAACGCGGCTAAGGATCTCCTTGAAAACGGGAGACCTGTACTTAACCTTTTACATACGGAAATGGGTTACGGCGTTGACTTTATGACCGCCACACACAAGTGGCACGGTGTTGCACCGAATGACGAGCAACTGGAAAATGCGCTGGGGCAACTACCAGTAACATTAGGGGATTATTAATGATAAAAACGAGACCAAAAGATCATGACTCTTGAGGAGTCAGTTCTCCTAGTCCAACAATAAAACATATCCATGGAAAAGACTTTAGATACCAAATATACCTATACCGAGAAAAAAGATACACGTTCCGGTTTTGGGGATGGCTTATTAGAAGCAGGCCGACGCAATGAAAACGTGGTGGCACTTTGTGCAGATTTGATCGGCTCATTAAAAATGGGGCCTTTTATAAAAGAGTTTCCTGATCGCTTTTTTCAGGTTGGTATAGCAGAAGCCAATATGATGGGCATTGCTTCGGGATTGACCATTGGCGGAAAAATACCGTTTACAGGCACTTTCGCGAATTTCTCTACCGGAAGGGTCTATGACCAGATCAGGCAGTCCATTGCTTATTCCGAGAAGAATGTCAAAATCTGTGCTTCACATGCTGGATTGACCTTGGGGGAAGATGGGGCTACCCACCAGATACTGGAAGATGTGGGCATGATGAAAATGCTGCCTAACATGACCGTGATCAACCCTTGCGATTATAACCAGACCAAAGCCGCTACCATTGCCATTGCGGAGCATGAAGGCCCTGTTTACCTGAGATTTGGGCGTCCAAGCTGGCCGATCTTCACTCCTGCTGACCAAAATTTTGAAATCGGCAAAGCATGGAAAATGATAGAGGGCACCGATGTAACCATTTTTGCTACAGGGCACCTTGTTTGGGAAGCGGTAGTTGCAGAAGCGATGCTTCGCGAAGAAGGAATCAGCGTGGAAGTGATCAATATCCACACCATCAAACCGCTTGACACGGAAGCCATATTGGAATCCGTAGCCAAGACCGGCTGCTGCGTTTCTGCTGAGGAACACCAGTACAATGGTGGACTGGGAGATTCTATTGCCCAAACATTGGCAAGAAACAACCCGGCTCCTATGGAATTCGTGGGGGTGGATGACTCCTTCGGGGAATCTGGAACGCCGACAGAACTGTTGGAGAAGTATGGTTTGAACGCCGAAAATATCGTAAAGGCGGTCAAAAAGGTAATGGAGAGAAAATAAACAATTGCCATTCCTATTAAAAATACAATGAGGGCCGCAAAACTTAAACTTTTGCGGCCTTTATCTTTCCGGTATCGGTTAGAATTGGTTAACTTAAAATTCTGAGTTCTACCGCCGAATCAATTTACTGATAACCTGAGGAAGAAATAATGTTATTCCTCAGGCGTTAGATTCTTGCTCACTACTATTGACTTGTTATTGCAATAACCCAAAGCACATGTTTAAAACCAGTATAACATATTCCATCGTTTTTCTTGCTTGCTTTTTTTTCGCCGACCTCTCCTATTCCCAAAAATTGGAGTTTAAGAGAACCGATAACGGAATTGTTTTGGAAGAAAATCACCAGCC
>DATGMS010000108.1:0-7168 GCA_035307285.1 Cyclobacteriaceae bacterium | reverse complement strand
TGTATTCTTGCCGAAGGTCCGCTTTGGCACCAAGAAAGAAATAGCTGTTTTTGGGTCGATATCGAAAGGGGAATTTTGTACGAGTATGGTTGGAGTTCTAAAGAGGTGAAAACATGGAGTTTTGATTACCGGGTGACATTGGTCATTCAGGCGGATAACAATACCCTGATACTGGCCTTGGGCAGAAGTATTGCCCGTTTTGATCTAAACACCGAAAAGCTAGAGTGGCTGGTTCATTTGGAACAACAACTTTCTAACAATAGGTGCAATGATGGCGCTTGCGACAGCGAAGGCCGGATTTGGGTAGGGACTATGGCGCTCGATACGGAAGAGGGGGCCGCAAGTTTGTACTGCGTTGAAAATGATCTTTCAGTAACAACCAAAATTCCCGGGGTCACGATTTCAAATGGTCTCGCATGGGCATTGGATAATTCTGTTTTTTATTATATCGACACACCTACCCAAAAGGTGCAGGCTTACCACTTTGAAAAGGAAACCGGTGACATCACTTTTAACCGCACTGCAATCGAGATTCCCAAGGACATGGGAAGCCCCGACGGAATGGCTATTGATGAAGAAGGTATGCTTTGGATTGCCCATTATGGAGGCGCTGGCGTCTATCGATGGAATCCAGACACCGGAAAACTTATAGAAAAAATAGAAGTTCCGGTGCCCAATGTGACTTCCTGTGCTTTTGTCGGAGACAGGTTGGATCAGCTGCTGATTACGACCGCAAGCGAAAACCTTAGCGAGGAGGAGCTACAGAAGTATCCTCAAAGCGGCGATGTTTTTTTGGCGCAGACCAATGTTAAAGGAGTCGCGCCATTCCGTTACAGGTAGTTTCTACTTTGACGTCTAATATTCCAAGTGCAGCAAAGAGGCTGAAATAGCACAACAATCCTGCTGCACTAGATACAAGGTGCTAGCGCTTTAGTGGCTTACCTTCTTTTGATGATTTATAAATGCCTGAAATCAACTCTAAGGATTTTCTTCCTACTTCTCCAGTGACCAATGGGTCTCTATCTTCAAGAATCGCTTCCACCATGTCTTGAATTTGAGCGAGGTGCAAATTGAAATCTATGGCCATGGGATCAGAAGCTCCTGAGCCATGGGACGGTTGGATATCGGCAGGGCTCTCCTCCCCAGCAATATTCCAGAACTTTATCTTTCCACCCTCAAGGACAATACTACCCTTTTCACCATAAATCTCCAGACGCTCGGGATAACCGGGATACAAGGAGGTTCCTCCGGTAATGGTTCCCATTGCTCCGTTTTTGAAGTTTAAAATGGCCGCACCCAAGTCTTCCCCTTGTATATCGTGCACCATGGTTTTCACCTGCCCATACACGGAGTCCACCTCACCCATTATATCCAGCAAAAGATCGATGGTATGGATTCCCTGGTTTATCAGGGCTGCACCGCCATCACCCTGCAAAGTGCCTTTCCAGTTGCTTGTATTGTAGTAGGAAGGATCCCGGTACCAGTTGATCACCGCACTTCCCATAATCAATTTTCCTAATTTCCCCTCTTTCACGGCCTCTCTTAATTTTATATACCCGGAGCTAAACCGGTTTTGAAAGATCACGCCGAGTTTCACTCCCTTTTGTTTGCACACCTCGATGAGTTGGTCCGCCCGTTCTAGGCTGACTTCAATGGGCTTTTCCAGCAACACGTGCTTGCCGGACTGGGCCGCAGCAATACCAGGTTCCATATGGGCACCGCTATGTGTGCAGATACAGACCACATCAATGGCTTCATTTTTGAGAAAATCCTCTAAGTTGTGGTAGGCTTTTACGCCAAATTTCTCCTGCGCCTGTTTTGCCCTTGGTTCTGAGCTGCTAGAAACCGCTATAAGTTCGCTTCCAGCATAAGCCCGGATCGCAGCAGCATGATGGGAAGCGATGGCTCCTGTTCCTATAATCCCAAACCCCAGTTTCTTGTTGTTCATCTTTATTTCAAACTTTATATCAATGCTAATTTTTCGTGTCAATAAATTCCTCAACCGACCAAAACCTACCTCCAGAACTATGTGCTATCGACCATCAACTATTCTGCGTACACTATCTGCTCCATGACCCAATTGGTTCTTGCGGCGGATATGCCCGTGCTGGGGCACTTTCCTTTGCCCAACAATTCCTTTACGATACTTTCTATTAGAAAATACTGTATATGTCGGGGTAGGTCAAATTCGAACTCTTCCTTTCCTTTCTCATCCGTTTCAAGCAAAACATAGGGTGCGCCAAAAGTGGGATAAGAAATCTGCCCCTTACTTCCGACTATAGTGGTCAAATCTTTGTTAGCGGATTTTGAAGCGGTGAAACACCAACTTCCCGATCCGACGACGCCAGATGCAAATTTGAAACTAGCAGTAACAATATCTTCGGCAGGATATTGCCCGGCTTGATTTTCAGAGATTCCACGGGCTCTTATGATCGGGCCAAAAAGGAAATCGAGAAAATCGAGTTGATGGCTGGCCAGATCATAAAAATAACCGCCTCCAGCAAGCTTCGGGTCTATGCGCCAATTGGTGTCGGTGCTGACAATGACCTTGGGGTCCTTTGACTGATTCATCTGGATGTTGACCAACCTGACGTCACCGATCACTCCACTTTCCACAAGTTCCTTAATTTTTAGAAAGTTGGGCAGGGTTCTTCTATAATAAGCCACAAACAACGGCACCTGAGCTGCTTCGCATGATTTTATCATTTCCATACACTCTTGGTAGGTTCTCGCCATAGGCTTTTCCACATACACGGGCTTGCCGGCCTTTGCTGCTCTTGCCGTCATTTCGGCATGGGCGTGGGGAGGTGTGGCAATATAAATCGCATTTACTTCAGGATCGTTGATAAGTTCATCGGCATCATCGTACCATTTTGGGACCTGGTGTTTTTCCGCATAGGCTTTGGCTTTTTCCCCGTCCCTTCGCATTACCGCGACCAATCTGGAGTTGGGAACAATGTTCATGGCCGGGGCGCTTTTGACTTCGCAAACGTTGCCCACGCCAATTACGCCCCACCTTACTTCAGTATCCTTGATGACTCTCATTAAAAGGGTTTATATTGCTTTCCGAATCAAATAAAAACATTCTAAATGCATTTGGCAAGTAATAAAAAGAGTAATAGGATAAAATTTAGTCAGAAAATTAAGATAATCTTAAAAAAATTCCTGAATTTAGGCCTTTAAATATAATTGTCAATTTAACACTAAAACTTTGCAAATAACCATCCTATGAAGAATCTATTTTATCTTTTGATTTTTTCAAGCTGGATCCTGGCAGGCTGTACTACCAGAGCTTCCCAGACCGGCCTGTCCGATGGCCCACGGAGAGTGGAGATACTTTTTTTGGGACACGACAGCCAGCACCATAATTCGGAAAAGCTGATGCCTATGCTGGCGCTGCCTTTGTTCCAGAAGGGGATCAACCTGACCTATACTTCCGATCCCAACGATCTGAACGAAGAGACGCTCAACAAATATGACGGCTTGATGATTTACGCCAACCATGACGAGATCTCCCCGGAGCAGGAAGCCTCGCTGAAAAAATACATCGAAAACGGCAAGGCCTTGATACCTATCCACAGCGCTTCCTTTTGCTTTAGGAACTCTGACTGGTTTGTGGAAGCCGTGGGGGGCCAGTTCAAATCCCATGGAGAGGGCGATTTTACAGTTGATATTGTAAATTCCGACCATCCGGTAATGGCGGGAGTCAACGAATTTGAAACATGGGACGAAACTTATGTACACAGCCATATTAACGAAGACATGACGGTCCTGATGGAGCGGGTAGAAGGTGACCACCGGGAGCCTTGGACCTGGGTGAGGGAGCAGGGAAACGGAAGGGTATTCTATACTGCTTACGGACATGACGAAAGGACCTGGAGCAAGCCCGAGTTCCATGATCTTGTAGCCAACGGGGTATTGTGGGCTGTAGGGGATAAAGTGGCGAAGCAGCTGGCTGACTATAATATTCCTGTTCCTACTTTTGAGGACGCCGATGTACCGAATTACGAAAGAAGGGATCCTGCACCACAGTTCCAGCATCCGCTTTCCCCTGAGGAATCCATGAAACTGGTCCAGGTTCCCGTGGATTTTGAAATCGAACTATTTGCTTCCGAGCCTGACATCATCAACCCGATGACCATGGCCTGGGACGAAAGAGGAAGACTGTTTGTCGTAGAGACACTCGATTATCCCAATGAAGTAAGAAAAGAAGGCGGAAACGACCGCATCAAAATCCTTGAGGATACAGACGGTGACGGCAAAGCCGACAAGATCACAATTTTTGCGGAGGGCCTGAATATCCCTTCCAGCCTTGTATTTGCCAACGGCGGGGTAATCATTTCCATGGCACCGCATTTCCTTTTCCTAAAAGACACCGACGGCGATGACAAGGCCGACGTCCAGGAAATCATGATGACCGGTTGGTCGCAAAGCGACACCCATGCCGGACCTTCCACCCTTAAATATGGATTGGACAACAAGGTATGGGGCGTATTGGGTTATGCGGGCTTCAACGGTGAAGTCAGCGGAACGAAACACTCCTTCAGCCAGGGCATCTATAAATTTGATCCGGATGGCGAGAATCTGCAGTTCCTTGGATCGACCAGCAACAATACCTGGGGCTTGGGCTTTACGGAAGATTTTGACGTATTTATTTCTACGGCCAACGGACAGCACAGTGCCTATCTGGCGATGCCCAACCACTACCTGAAAAGGCCCATCATCGGAGGTTCAAGCAATGCGGTACACGGGATCGACTCCCATTATGACATGCCCCACATCACGCCTTTCCTACGTCAGGTGGACTGGCACGGCGGCTATACGGCTGCAGCCGGACATAACTTCTATACGGCGAGAAATTTCCCCAAATCCTACTGGAACAGGATCGCTTTTGTGGCCGAGCCTACCGGAAGGGTACTGCATAACGCCATCATCGAAAGAGAGGGATCAGGATACAAAGAAAAGAACGGCTTTAACATCCTTGCCAGTTCCGACGAGTGGTTTTCCCCGGTACACGCGGAGGTGGGCCCCGACGGGGCACTTTGGGTGGCAGACTGGTATAACTTTATTATCCAGCACAACCCCACCCCTAAAGGCTTCGAAAACGGCCCAGGAAATGCCTATGTCAACCCTTTAAGGGATGCAAAACATGGCCGTATCTATAGGATTTCATATAAAGGAGCAAAGGAATATAAGCCGGTCTCCATGGACAGAACCAACAAAAGAGACCTGATCAACGGCTTGAAGAGCGACAATATGTTCTGGAGAACCACTGCCCAAAGGCTGATCGTGGAAGACCAGAACAAGGAGGTCGTGGAAGATCTTTATGATATCATTGCAGACGAGGACGTAGATGAAATCGGCTTAAACAGTCCTGCGGTTCATGCCCTTTGGACGCTCCATGGACTGGGACTGCTTGACGGATCCAACCAGGAAGCCACAGACGTGGCTATCAAGGCCCTGTCCCACCCTGCCATTGGGGTGAGAAAGAACGCCATGCGTGTGTTACCGCCTAACGAGGCTACACTTGATGCTATCATCAAGGCGGATCTGCTGAATGCCGAAGACCTTAATCTTAGAAAGGCGGCGCTTCTGGCAGTGGCTTCTATACCGGCCTCTGACAAAGCCGCCCAGGCCCTTCTTCAGGTAGCCGAAAGTGAGGAAAATGCAAAGGATACCTATCTGCCACAGGCTGTATTTGCTGCAGCTCTAAGCCATCCCGCTTCATTTACAGATCAGGCAAGACAAAACCAAACTGCCGTCAAAGCCGATTCCTTGTTGAACCTTTCAGAGAGGGTCATGAAAGGGCTTCTTTCTGAGCAGTATCCGCTGGATAGAAGATCGCAGTTGCAGTTCCCTCCAGATGTTGCCGGTAAGGAAATCATCATCAGTGCAGTGCTCAGCAAAGGTGAGGAAGCCCTCCAAGGGGTGATCGTAGCCCAAGGAGGAAAAGCAAACGGCTATAGTTTGTATGTACAGAATAATGCCTTGATTTGGTTGGTGAAACAGAATGGTCAAGCTTATCAAGTAAGAACGACTAATCTGCCTGATGCACAGTTTTCGGTTACGGCTAGCCTGTTAGAAGGAGGTGAGATGACATTAGAGATCAACGGAAAGAACGTAGGCAAAGGTAAAGCACCAGCTTTATTCCCAGCGGCTCTTGATCCTCAGAGGGTAAGGACAGGGAATGATAACGCAGGGGATAACACTGTGGGAGAATACGCCAACAACTTCTATTTTAGAGGAAGAATGGGACGCGAATCTTCTCTGGCACTAAGGGATCCGTCGTTAGCTGCTGGCGCTTCCAGTGAGACAGCAACAGGATCCGCCGACAATAGCGCTTCTGCGGCAGGTGCTGTTGTGATCAAAATGGGTGTGATCCCCCACGAAATGAAGTTCGACAAAGCCAACTTCAAGGTGAAGGCGGGCCAGCAGGTGACCATCGATTTCGAGAACCAGGATTTCATGCAGCACAATATGCTGGTTATCCAGAAGGGTTCTCTGGAAAAAGTCGGTAAGGCAGCGGACGATCTGGCGAGGGATCCGAAAGGAGCCGAGCAGCAGTATGTCCCCAAAATGCCCGAGGTTATCGTGGCTACCCGTCTGGTGGATCCGGAAGGAAACGAGAGTCTGGTGTTTACGGCACCCTCTGAGCCTGGAGACTACCCCTATATCTGTACCGTGCCGGGGCACTGGAGGATTATGAACGGAATAATGACTGTCGAATAAAGAAAGATAATATGAGTTTGAATATCAGCATTGGGGTCAGCACATGGCTTTGGACCTCTCCCTTCAAGTCGGATACCGTCTCCCTTTTCGCAAAGATCAGGGAGATGGGTTACGACGCGGTGGAGATCCCTGTGGAAGATCCGGGTTTGATAGATACCGAAACTGTAAAAGTAGCCCTGGCGGACCACGGACTGAAACCCATCATCTGTGGGGCCTTTGGCACCAGCCGGGATTTTACCCATGAGGATCCGGCTTACCACAGGAACAGCTTTGACTATATCAGGGCCTGTTTTGAAATCGCGGCGGAGCTGGGCGCCAAATTTGTCGGCGGCCCCATGTACTCCGCGGTAGGGAAGGCCCGGCTGGTTTCCCCGGAGCAAAAAAAGATCGAATGGGACAGGGCCGTTACCAACCTGTACAAGGTCTGCCAGACTGCGGA
>DATGMS010000107.1:0-7401 GCA_035307285.1 Cyclobacteriaceae bacterium | reverse complement strand
CATTGATTTAAAGCATTATTATCAAATTAAAAAAAAGACCGAGTGAAGTTAAATTCCATTTGCACGTGGGTTTTACTGGTCACTCCGTCTTTGCCTGCCTGCCGGTAGGCAGGGTCACCCGTCTTCCAACTTCTAACCTCTATGCCTAACTCCACTAAACCCCTTCATGTAGCCATCATCGGTTCCCGGGGCTATCCCTATGTCTATTCCGGTTATGAGACCCTCATCAAAGAAATCGGCGAACGCTTGGTAAAACGCGGAGTAACCCTCACGGTTTATTGTCACAAGCCGCTGTTTGACCAGCAGCCCAAGCAGGTCAACGGGATCAATCTGGTCTATATGCCGGGTTTGGAGACCAAGTCTCTGAGCCAACTGACCAATTCCTTTCTGTCGATCCTCCATGCATGCTTCTCAAAGGCGGACGTGATTTTTGTGGTCAACAGTGCCAACGGGCCTTTTGGGTTAATTACCAGGATTTTCAGGAAACCCACCGCCATCAATGTGGATGGCATGGAATGGCTGAGGCCCAAATGGAAAGGGCTTGGGGCCAAATACTTTTTATTTGCTTCCAGGCTATCTACCAAGCTTTACGATCATATCATTACCGACTGTGAAGAAATGCAGAAAACTTATCTGGAGCTTTTCAACACCTCTTCCACCATGATCGCCTATGGAGCCAATCCTGCAAAGAAAGCCGATGCGGAGAGGATTAAGAAGTGGGAGCTGGTGGATAGGGGCTACTACCTGATAGTGGGCCGCTTAATTCCGGACAATAATGCCGATCTGATCATTGAAGGTTTTGTGAAATCTTCGTCTAAAAGAAAATTGGTTATCGTAGGGGATGTACCCTATCAGGATGAATATGCTACCAAGCTTAAGCAGCTCGCGGATGATCGACTTATTTTTACCGGTTATGTCAAAGATCAGGAAGAGTTGGCAGCGCTTTACCACAACTGCTATGCCTACTTACATGGGCACGAGTACGGAGGCACCAATCCGGCCATGCTTAAGGCGCTGGGATATAATTGCGCTGTGATTGCCCTAGATACCCGGTTTAACCAAGAGATGCTGCAAAACGGCAAACACGGCTGGTTTTTTCAAAAAAACACCATTTCCGTCGCGGAGGTAATTGACAAAGCAGAAATGTCGGAACCAGAAATGGAACAGTTAAGATCCACGGCGGTTCTTGGATTGACGGAGAAGTACAACTGGGATCATGTGACGGATAAATACTTAGCGGTTTTTGAAGAACTGAGCAAGAAGAGCTGACCTTCTTCTAAATTTAACCTTCCATCATCCGGATTCTTTATTCCGATCGGCTGAACGTTTGGGAGGAGATACAGTTTTCATTAATCCCACAAGGGTCGTATTGAAAAGTCAGAAGGTTTTGTTCCTCGTTAAGCGAAAACGAAACCTGCTTAGGACCTCCGGTAAATTCAAAAGGCTCCAAGTCGTCTAAGTCAGAATACCACCGGTCGGAATCGTTGTGGAGATAACGTTCGGATTCGAGGAGGGTTAAGCGGTTTCCGTTAATGTCGTAGGAGCCGGATGACTTCGCCCTATACCCGACGATCTCGGATGTTGATGGATTAATGATTGTTCTGGATAGATCAAACGACCGGTCCGAATGGAAGACATATCGTAAGGATTGGATGAAATCTTCTCCCTCTACAGGTTCATTCTGTTCCCAGGCACCGAGGATCAAATCTGTTTGTGCCTCTTCTACGTCCTTTGAACATGAAAAAAATAATACCGCCAAGACCGCAATGTATGATAATGCTCTCATCTTAATTTAGGTTTGAAATACCGTAGTAATTATAAGAATATCTGTGAAATACCACAACAGATCTAGACAGAACTTTTACTAAGGTTAGATTTTTATTTAGGCTAAAAAATCAATAAATATCACTGATATCTTTAGCTTTAAAAGGTTTTTGCAACCGTGATCATGTGGAAGTCGTTTTTTGAATTAACTTCTTATATTTAACGTATGGCCAACGAACTGATCAGGATATTTTCAGAAGAACTAAGGGAAACTAAAAAAATGGTTGTTGAAACCCGCCGCATAGCAGACGCTGCATGGGAAGAAGTAGCGACATCAAAGAAGCAAGCTGATGCGGCCATGAGTAAAGCGGACGCTGCCTGGGAGCTGGTGGTTATCACCCGAAATCAGGTCAAGGAAGAACTGGCCTATATGAAATTGCCCTGGTGGAAAAAGATGTTTGGTGCAGGAAACGGTTTCTGATTTTGATCCGCTAGAAGATATTTTTTCAAATCGATTTAGTTTAGAAAACACTCCAGTCAAAAAGGGTACGGCACCGTCGATGTTACTTGGAACAAAAAACACCAGGTACTCCTGTTACCTTATGTGTCTATGCGGTTAAAAAAATCTATACCACATAGACACATAGAGATCATAGAAAATCACATTTGCTCATCCGTTGGTTTTGAGCTTTATTGGTTTAACAGTATGTGAAACTCCTATGTGGCCTTATGTGCCTATGTGGTTCAAAAAAAAAATTATGACCAAATAGACACATAGGAGAAAATGGAAGAAACGGCTTACCCATGGCACTTATTACAGCCACAATCCTCTCCCGTTTTGCCCCCAGTTTTAAAGTAGGTCTTATAAACCCACCATCCGATAATCCCGAAGAAAAGCCCGAATACTATAATCTCCTGCCACATATCTACTTTATTTAAGAAAGTAACTGATAAACCGCCCACGCAGATACATAGGCCATTGCGGTCATGTAAGCCGTCTGTATAATCGGCCATTTCCATCCATTTGTCTCTCTAT
Source organism: Cyclobacteriaceae bacterium (assembly GCA_035307285.1). Classification (GTDB taxonomy): domain Bacteria; phylum Bacteroidota; class Bacteroidia; order Cytophagales; family Cyclobacteriaceae; genus DATGMS01. The sequence continues at coordinate 4,601 of DATGMS010000107.1, read as the reverse complement.
ACACCACAGCCAATGTACTCATGCATTGCATGGCAAAAGCATAAAAAACAATCAAAGAAAAAGAAGTGGCGATATTATACACTTTTTCCCCCGTCTGCGGGTTGACTTCTTGATCCATTTTTTCTCTGATGGTCAATTCATCTTCCACATCCGCCCCGACGCTATATAAGGTAGCGATAGTGGATACGAAAACCTCCCTCGCCGCAAAGGAGGTGATCAACGCAATTCCTATTTTCCAATCATATCCTAGGGGTCGGATCACGGGTTCAATAAATTTCCCCGCAATTCCTATATAGGAGTTCTCAAGTTCTACAGAGGAGATATGGCTGTTATAGTCGTCTATCACTTCCTGATCGGCATTGGCTTCAGGTACCTCGATACTGGCTATCGCTGCCTCCATTCGCGAAGATGGGCCATAGGAGGCCAGTACCCAAAGAACCACTGAGATGGCCAATATGATTTTTCCCGCAGCCAAGACGAATGTCCGGGATTTGGTAAACATGGTAATGGCAACATCCTTGGCTTTGGGCAACCTGTAAAGGGGCATCTCCAACATTAAGAAGCTTTTTTCTTTGGATTTCAAGATCAATTTAAAGACGATCGAGACCAGCAACACGGCTACTATCCCCAGAAGATACATCCCTAAAAGTGCGATAGCCTGAAGGTTAAATGGCCCTACATTTTCATCAGGAACAGCCAGCGCGATCAATATTACATACACCGGCAGCCTGGCGGAGCAGCTCATTAGAGGCGCTACCATAATTGTGGTGATACGATCTTTCCAGTTGCCGATATTTCTTGCCGCCATAATTCCCGGGATGGCACAGGCCACACTTGAAATCAGAGGGACCATGCTCTTCCCGTTCAAGCCGAAGGGGCGCATCAGCCTATCCATAAGAAAAACCACCCTGGACATGTACCCGCTGTCCTCCAAAATGGCCAAAAACCCAAATAGCAGTGCAATCTGTGGGATGAAGATCAAAACTCCGCCGATGCCGGGGATAATCCCTTCGGCGATCAGATCCGTCAATACACCAGCTGGCATGGTCTCGTATACCCACCCACTAAATGAAGCGAAAAAACCATCAATAAGGTCCATGGGTATGGTGGACCAAGCAAATATAGCTTGAAAGATCAACAACAAGACTCCCAGAAAAACCACATAGCCGCCTACTTTATGAAGAAAGATCTTGTCAAGTTGCTGCGTAAGCTTTTTGGTCTTGATGTCTTTATATTCCGTACATTGTTTTAAAATATCCTGTATGGCCTTATACCTCAGCTTGGTCTCCCTTACCTGGGCTTCTTTTAGGTCGAAGTTTGCTTCCGCTATTTTTTCACGGATAAAGTCCTTCTGGTATTTCTTCAAAAGCACTTCGCTTTCGTGAAACCGGATTAGCTGGAAGGCTTGATAAGCATTTGCTAAATTGAATTCTTTGTTGACCGTATTGGCCAAGGAATCGGGGAGAAGATCCTCCGGATTCAAAAAAGGCTGAGGTTTTGCGAAAGATTTATTGGTGATCAATTCCTCAATACTCTTCAGGCTTTTATCACTTCTTGCATTGGATTGAATGATCGGAACGCCAAGGGCTTTGTACAGCTGGTGCGTTTTGATCACGATCCCCTGGTTTTCGGCGGTGTCTTCCATGTTCAGGACAATGGCCATAGGCAACCCTAAATCCATCACCTGCGAAACCAAAAAGAGCCCTCTTTCCATGCTGGACATATCTACGATAGCCAGCACAAAGTCTGGTTGATTTTCCTCATCCAGGCCGTTTAGCACCCGATGGACAATTATTTCGTCTTCTGTATTGGGATAAATGCTGTAAGTGCCGGGAAGGTCGATAATCGTGACGTTGTTATGGCCAGCTTGCATGGCGCCGCGTCTTTTGTCGACAGTGACTCCTGGATAGTTGCCAACCTTCTGCCTTAATCCGGTGAGTCGGTTGAAGATGGTGGTTTTCCCCACATTGGGATTACCGACAAGTGCCACCGAAAAGGTGGATGTATTGGTAGGAATGGTAATTTCTGACATAAATTTAATGATCCATTTGAACCTGGATTAGCATGGCCTCTGAATGGCGTAAGGCGATAACGGAGTTTTCCAGCTTAAAAGCCATGGGGCCTTGAAGGGGTGCTTGATGTAGTAGTTCAATCCGCTTGCCTGGGAGAAATCCCATCTCCATCAGATGAAGCGTTAGCTCCGAAGGAATAAGATCTTCGATAAATGCAAAGGCTCCTTTGGTAATTTGATCCGCTGTCATGTGTAGTCTAATTAGATTAAATCTAAATTGCTACAAAATTACTCTTTTCTCTAGGAAAGTAATGGCTTGAAAGGAAAAATTTAAAAATTATGGAGGGTAAACGATTTGTTCATCCCCAGAAATTTCTCGAAGTAAACCTTTCCCTCGGGAAATAGCTGTTTCATCTCTCGCAAGGAAAGCAACCGGATTTCATCCAGATAGCTTTGAGCATATTCGGGAGACCAACGGTGCATCCTGCTCAACTTGGTTTTGGTAAGGATAAAGTAAACAAAAGGAGAGGGCATAAATTGAAAAAGCGGCAGGGCGTAATGGGGTTCAATGAAAAAATATTTGTTCGGTGTCTGCACAAAATATTTTTTACCCACCCGTTGGATTTCCGCAGCCATTTTTTTCTGGTTCTCAAAGGAATAAAGATGCTCGATGACAGAATTCGAATAAACCAGATCAAAAGATTGGTCTGCAAATTCCGACAAATTGGTGGCATCCCCCGCTACGCTGGTTAAATTTGGCAAGCTAACTGGCTCGACGTTGAGATTAAGCAGCGTTATGGTAATGTTATTTTTTTTAATAAGGCTCTTGTCCCTCCAATATTCCTCAGTGCCGCCCAAGTCCAAAATGCTGATTTGTTCCTTTCCCTTAAAAGCTGACCAAAACAACTCTTCAAAAAACTCAAATCTTTGCGACCGGAATTTACTTCCCAGAGATTCAGGATCATTAGAAGTAGCCAAAAGGGATTTGATCTTGTTCGATTGTTTATGAATGTGCGGCATGAAAACAATTGTTGAAAATAATAAACCCTAAACGGCCATTAAAAATTCAGTGGATTATTTTTATTAATTTTTATACCAAATTTGGATAGTTTAAAAAGAAATTACAAGTATTTTTGCACCATTGTTATTATGGGGCCTTGTATAAGAAAATTATCGACTCAACTTTATGGCTAAACGCTTTTATAAATACTTCCCCTGGTTGTTCATTTTTGGGGATTTATTGGTGATCATTTTTGCACTCTTTATTTCTAAGAACCTAGTTGGGCAGTTTACTGATATAAGTTATTCTCATAGGTTCTTCTACATTTGTGTAATGACCATCTGGCTCTTGGTAGCGGTTACCAGAAAAGATTATAAATTGGGTCGCACCACGGAATATCTCTTTACATTAAGAAGACTTTTGGGTTCCCTGTTCTGGTTTCTATCCATCTTCTCCCTGGTCTGGTTTCTATTCCAATTTCAACATTACCAGTTGGACCGCTTCTTTTTGGCGGTGAGCATTTCGGGGATGCTAACGTTCTTGGGCTTTTATCGGGTGGCGGTTCATATGGCTGTCAAGCAGTACAGGGTCAAGGGCGGCAATTACAGCAATGCAGTAGTGATAGGAAAAGGGGGCACCAGCCAGAAATTGGTGAACATGTTTCATTTCCGCAAAGATTTTGGCATCAGGTTCTTGGGATATTATGATGAGCAGGCATCCTGCAGCGAGACCAGGGGCGATTTTAATAAGTTTTTTGAAGAGGCAGATTCCATGTTGCTGGATGTTATTTATCTAAACGAATCGTTGGGCGCTGAGACCATCCAGAGATTTATCAATTTTGCCGACGAACATTATATTAAGGTCAAGGTTATCCCCAATGACAGCTTGCAGATGGAAAAGAACCTGTCTTTTTCCAAGTATGGGGAGTTCTTAGTCATTAATGTCAACGATATCCCGTTGGACAACGCTTTCAACAGAGTGGCTAAAAGGGCTTTCGATATTGTTTTTTCTGGATTGGTAACTGTATTTGTTTTAAGTTGGATGATCCCGTTGGTGGGTTTATTGATAAAAATGGAGTCAAAGGGGCCAGTTTTCTTTGTGCAGGACAGGAACGGGGAGAACAACAGAGTATTCAAGTGCATCAAGTTCCGATCCATGACTCCCAATGATTATTCTGATACACTTCAGGCGCAAAAGAACGACCCTCGGGTAACTAGGATTGGAGCATTTTTAAGGAGTTATTCTTTGGATGAAATGCCTCAGTTTTTGAACGTACTCTTCGGGGATATGTCGATCGTAGGGCCACGTCCCCATCCAGTGCCGATGAATCAGGTATTCAAGCGGCTGATAGAAAAGTACAATACGCGGCACAAGATCAAACCGGGCATTACAGGTTTGGCGCAGGTGATGGGCTACAGAGGTGAGATCGAAAAGCCTTTCCAGATACGGTCACGGGTAAGATTGGATTATTTCTACATCCAGAACTGGTCGTTTTGGCTGGATATCACGATTGTTTTTAATACAGTCTACAACCTAATATTTGATAGGGAAAATGCCTATTGATTATCTGGGATGAGTTAGATCTTAATA
>DATGMS010000106.1:0-4472 GCA_035307285.1 Cyclobacteriaceae bacterium | reverse complement strand
GTTTTTTGTCTGAGTCCAGCTTGTCCATCCAGAATCCTAATTTTGAGATCGCTGTTCGCCATTTTGGGGCGGCGAAAAAAAGATTTGGCATCAAAGTTCCCTTTCAAAAACCCAATGAGGGCCTGTTTTTTCCCAAGGAGCTGCTGAAACTAACCAGCCTCCACAGTTTCTATATAGAAAAAGACAGGATGGGCGCAATCAAAGTGATCCTTATACCTTTTTTGCCGAAAAGGATCTCCGACATTCACAAACCGGTGAATCTGGTGACAAAAACCCTGTGGGGCTTCAACTTTTTCTCGGAAACCATTAAAAATTGATGTCCGGATTTCCACCATAGGAACGAACGAACTTATGCTTTCTCCAATACCAATGCCGCCCAGTCAGATCTAGCCTTCTGATCTTTTAGCTCGAGGCCGTAGGATCTCGCCTTCTCTATTATATCGGAAATGTCATGTTCATAAAACCCGATCAAAAGCAGATGCCCTTTCGGCTTGACCAAACCGGCGTAAACCTCCATTTCATCCAACAGCACGTTCTTGTTGATATTTGCCAATACGATGTCGAAGGTGCCATCGGGTGCCACCTCCCGGATGGTACCCAGCCCCATCTTTACACCAGGAAGACCGTTTAGGGCAAAATTTTCCTCCCCATTTTCTACACACCACTCATCAATGTCTAGGGCTTCTATTTCCCTTGCCCCAAGCTTATACGCCATAATGGCTAAAATTCCTGTGCCGGAGCCGATGTCAATCACCCTTTTGTCAGAATGGTCCAGGTTCAACTGGTGGGTAAGCATCAAATAGGTTGTCGCATGATGTCCGGTTCCGAAGGACATCTTCGGGTTGATCACTATTTCATGGGCCACGCCTTGCTTGGGGGCATGGAAGGAGGCCCGGACATATACCTCGTCGCCCACTTCGATAGGATCATAATGTTTTTCCCACTCCTCATTCCAATTGACCTTTGCCATACGTCCTTCCTCAACCGAAATACCGGCGCCGGTTTGGTACTTCGAGATTACCTCTTCATAAGCCTCTCTTTCAAAAATGTCTTCGGCAATATAGGCTTCTATACCTTGGTCAGTTTCCAAAAACGAATCAAAGCCAACTTCGGCCAGTTCAGCGATCAGAATATCCTTATATTCCTCTGTGCAGGTAATTTTAAATTCTAGATATTCCATGGGTGATTATAAGTCAAAGTTCCAGCCTGGGGTAAACCAAAACCCGTCAGGTTTATGCCGTAGGCGCTTCCGGTAATTATCCAGACCGAAAGCAACAACAAAACCTGACAGGTTGCTTAATTTATTAGAATGATTTGATGATGTCCATAAAATCCCTGGATTTTAACGACGCTCCTCCGATTAATCCACCATCAACATCTGGCTTAGAGAAGATCTCCGCCGCATTGTCAGGCTTGCAGCTGCCGCCATACAGGATAGAGATGTTGTTGGCGATCGGATCGCCATATTTGGAAGCTAGATGTTGCCTGATGGCCGCGTGCATTTCCTGCGCCTGCTCTGAAGAGGCTGTTCTACCGGTGCCTATTGCCCATATTGGTTCGTAAGCAATGACAATTTGGGAAAAATCAGCGTCAGACAACCCAAATAAGGCAGCCGTCAACTGTTCTTTGACATAAGCTTCATGGGTGCCGGCCTCCCGGATTTCCAAAGGCTCCCCACAGCAAAATATAGGCACCAGTTTGTTGGCCAATGCCTGGTTTAATTTTTCTGTAAGTTCTTCATTGGTTTCGTTGAAATATTCTCTTCGTTCACTGTGTCCGATGATCACATGGGTCACTCCAAAAGACGCCAACATCTTTGCGGAAACCTCACCTGTATAAGCGCCGGATTCTTTGGACGAACAGTTCTGCGCACCTACAAAGAGATCGGCGGTCTCACCCACCAGTCTTTTTATTCCCTGCAAATGAATAAATGGAGGGTTTAAAACAACCGTAACGTCTTTTTTACGTTCATCCTTTATCATATTGACAATCTCTGAGGTGAGGGTTTGTCCCTCCTCAAAAGTGCAGTTCATCTTCCAGTTTCCAGCTACAATTTTCTTTCGCATCATTTCTTTGTTTAGGTTCGATATCTTGAAAAGGTCTTCAATTTCATTCAAAGTTAAAATTACACAAAATGTCCTTCACTAGAAAAGAATATCCGGAAGAAGCCCCGCGAAAAATTCTAACGCCCTCCGAGGCCAAAGTAAAGATTGCCTCCTACTGTGCCTATCAGGAGCGGTGTCAAAAGGAGGTTCGTGACAAGCTTTATGAATATGGATTACATCCCAACGAGGTTGAAAACCTGGTCACTGCTATGATATTGGAAGGATTTCTGAATGAAGAGCGCTTTGCCAAGGCTTTTGCACGGGGCAAATTCAGGATAAAAAAGTGGGGGAAACTGCGGATCGTCCGGGAGCTTAAATTTAGAGTGTCCAGTGACAATCTGGTACGGACGGCATTAAAGGAAATAGATGATCAGGAATATTGGGAGACGCTGATGTATTTGGCAGAAAAAAAGCTGATGGAAAGCAAGGAAAAGGATGAGTTTAAAAAGAAAGCCAAATTGTACCGGTTCCTCACCTACAAAGGATATGAAACCGATTTGGTTCAGTCGGCCATAGAAAGCCTGGGCGAATAGCAGAGAGCTTACGCAAGACCCAGATGGGTCATGAAAAAATTCAGGCATTTAAATTGGTTATCATTTTGATCGAATTCAATAAATCGATCATTAAAATCATAAACAATGAAAGCCACTTCAGTATTCGCCCTGCTTCTTTTTCTCTTCGTTCTTCCCAATGCCTATGGCCAGTTCACCGTGGATGTGGAGAGCGGACTTGCCTTCCAGAGAAACAATGAAATACGCATCTTCAACAATCAGGGGACACTTTTCGATTTTAAGAAGGACTTTGACGTTCAGGGACCCGTCATTCCGATCAGGGTAAGGGCAAGTTTTACCTTCAACGAAAAAAACCATATTTCCGCACTTTATGCACCTCTCCAAATTAAATACAAAGGTGCGGCTCCAAGAAACATACATTTTCAAGACGCCCAATTTGCCAGCGGAGAAAATATCAATGGCTTATACCGCTTCAACAGCTATCGGCTGACCTATAGGAGGGATGTGGTACAGACCGATACATGGACCTTGGGTGTAGGATTCACCGGGAAGATCAGAGATGCGAGTGTGCAGTTGGAGGATGAGCAGGGCCGGGTTGAAAGAAACGACAATGTCGGGCTGGTGCCCCTGTTGCATCTTTATGCCGCTTACGATTTTGGAGGTGCCGTCCTTTTCTTTGAGGGAGACGGTCTGGCCGCCCCACAGGGCCGTGCATTTGATTTATTCCTCGGCTCAAGAATCCCTCTAAGTGAACGCTTAGCACTCAAAGCGGGATATCGGGTCTTAGAGGGAGGCACGGACAGCGATGAAGTGTACAACTTCTCTTGGGTCAATTATGCGGTGGTCGGACTTACTTTCCAGCTATAAAGGAAGTTCATCATTCCCACCTAAGACACCCATTTTATTTACAAAATCCCAAAGGCTGATCCCGATGGATACGGAGATGTTTAGGGAGTGTTTGGTACCGATCTGTGGAATTTCCAGGATATGGTCGCAGTCCAAAAGGACCTGTTCATCCACTCCAAAAACTTCGTTACCGAAAACTAGAGCGTATTTTTTTTGGGGTCTGGGAGTAAATTCATTTAAAGGGACGCTATGAGTGACTTGTTCCAGCGCGGCAACTTCATAGCCGTCCCTTTTTAAATTTTTGATGGCCTCTTGGGTGGTTTCGACGTATTCCCATTCCACCGATTCGGTTGCGCCCAATGCCGTCTTATTGATTTCCCGGTGGGGAGGCTGGCCGGTGATCCCACACAGATAGATCTTGGCAATACGAAATGCATCCGCTGTCCTAAATGCCGACCCCACGTTGTTTAAGCTGCGGACATTATCCAAAACCACTACCAAGGGGGTTTTTTCCATCTCCTTAAACTCTTCGGGAGACAGGCGGTTTAATTCCTCCATGCTTAATTTTTTTCTCTGCATTTTGCTTACCTTTCTTTCTTCCCTAAATTCAGGGTCTGATTGTGCCCAAATTTACTACAAAGATCTAAAATCCGTATATAATGGCCAAAGTGAAGGCAAACGAAGTCAAAGAAACCCCTTTAATGAAGCAATACAATGCCATTAAGGCCAAACATCCTGGGGCCTTATTGCTATTTAGAGTGGGGGATTTCTATGAAACTTTCGGGGAAGATGCTGTCAAGGCCAGCAAGATCTTGGACATTGTTCTCACCAAAAGGGCCAACGGATCTGCCTCGCACATAGAGTTGGCGGGCTTTCCCCATCATTCTCTCGACAATTATCTTCCAAAGTTAGTCAGGGCGGGCAACCGTGTCGCCATTTGCGACCAGCTGGAAGATCCCAAGGACGTCAAAGGAATCGTCAAAAGAGGGGTAACTGAGCTGGTCACCCC
>DATGMS010000105.1:0-5233 GCA_035307285.1 Cyclobacteriaceae bacterium | reverse complement strand
ATATTACATTGTAGGGATAGGGGAACCATTCATGCTTGCCGGCCTGGAATCCTACCGTTTTTCCGGCATTGGGCTGTGAATAGGTAACATATCCTCTGTGAGCAGCTTCTTCATCATTAATAAAGGCATCCTTTAGAGATGGAATGTTTTTCCCGGCGTCTTTAGCTTTCTCAAATTCGTTCCAACGCTTCATATCTATCCAACGGGCACCTTCCATCCACAATTCAAAATTCCTTTCCTTCTTTACATCCTCAAGCGTAAGGGTAGCGCTTACAGGTGCTCCGGCACGGGTCTGTACTTCCTGAAGTGCGGCCAATCCGGAGCCATCGTCTCCAGCCTGAGCACAGGCCTCAGCATACATCAAAAGCACATCGGCATAACGGGTAATGATGAAATTATTAAACCGATACCAGTTGGTGGAGCGATCTTCAGCGGCAACAATGTGTTTTCTCTGAAGGTAACCGCACTGGCCATACAAACCATCGGGATTAACAATTCCCCGGTTGGGATCAGCCAGCTTTTCTGCATTGGTCATTGCATTTAGATCTCCGCCATCACTGGGCCACTCCAGTTCGGTAAGAAACTCTTCGTAGCTGATAATGGTGGCTTTCCGTCTGTACGAATCGCCATCATTGGCCACGAAGGCGGCCGCAAAGTCTTCTTCAACAGCCAAACCACCCCATCCCTGGTCGGCCTGCATTACCGGAGAAGCAGCCAGACGGGAAGATCTCCATCCCCAAAGGTTCATTTCCATCCAGGTAGAACGCTGAATTTTCCCGTCCCAATCACCAATACTGGCATTATTAATGAGGTTCAATTCGAAAACTTTCTCAGAAGAACCGTCGCCGGAAAGGTGAAATAAATTACCATATTCTTCCCCTGGTACAAGTTCGTAATTGCCGGAGCTTATCACATTCTTAAGTGGCGCTCTGGCCTCCGCATAATCGCCTGCATACAACAGGGCCTGTCCCTGTACCGTCCATGCAAAGCCCTTGGTGACCTTTACAGCACCATCTTTGTCCTCCGGGCCTTCGCGCTCATCAAGATATTGAACCGACTCGGCAGCCTCCTTGGCACACCACCGGAGTAAATCTTCATGCGTCCCTTCATAATTGGACGGTTTATCTGATGATGAAAGCAAATTATCAACAAGAGGTGGAGTGCCCCAAGCCATAGCTGCCTTCATATGACACCAGGCACGAATCACTCTTGCCTCAGAAATAGCCCTGTCCTTAACAGCACTTTCTCCATACTCAAAGTTATTAATGACAAGGTTGGCATGGTAAATCACAAAATAAAGCCGATTGTACATCTGAGAGATAACGCTGCTTTGAGAATCGAAACGAAACTCATTAATACTGGCAAATTGATCGTTATCGCCATAAAATTCTCCAGCAGCCAGCACATTATCGGCAGTGTAATTAAAGACGATGTTGTACGGAACATAAATCCCATCGTTGCCTCCAATATTGGTAATAAAATCAGCATACAAGGCTACCAGCGCTGATTCGGCATCTTCATCGGTTTCATAGAACGAATCGATGTCAATAACCCCCTTCTGAGGAATGTCCAGTTTATCCTCACTGCATGAAGATAAAAGAAGTGCCACACCGAACATCAAGGGAAATATAAATCTAAATCTTTTCATCTTGATTGCGTTTTAAGTTAGAAAGTAACATTTAACCCCAAAGTAAACTTCTTGGATTGAGGATAGGTCCCGTTGTCGTATCCACGCCGACCAGGAACATCGATGTCGTTGACCGTTGCTGTTTCAGGATCTGCTCCCGGATACTTGGTAAAGGTGAAATAGTCGTCCAAGGAAACATAAGCCCTCATGCGACTGATGAAGACCCGCTCAGTTAAAGATGAAGGCAGGGTATAACCCAACTGAAGCTGTTTAATTTTAAAGTAGGATCCATTGAACATAGAAGCGGAAGAACCCCAGAAATGCCAATCACTCACCACTGCTGCGGGATCGGGCATAGACGCGCCACGATTGCTTTCAGTCCATGCATTGTCGTAATAATACTTCAACGAATTACGCATAGGGGTATCGGCACGATACAATACAGTAAAGATGTCGTTACCACCAACACCCGAACCAAAGACATTAAAATCAAAGCCCTTATACTGGATATTGATGGTAAGACCGTAGGTGTAATCCGGAATGGCCTTACCCAGGTAGGTCATGTCTCCATCAGAGATCACACCATCTTCATTTACGTCCTTAATTATGGCTTCACCTGTTTCAGGATTAACCCCTTCATATTTATAACCCCTGAAGTACCAAATAGGCTGCCCCACTTCGAAAGCAGATCGCACCGGGTTATTGGTCCCGTCAACACCGCCTGTCGCAGACTCCAATCGTGAAATAGAGGGATCAAGATAAGTCACCTCATTATGCAGGGTCGTAAAGTTGGCCGAAACAGTGTACTTGAAATCGTAACCAATACTGCTGTTCCAGGAGGCCTCAAGTTCAAGTCCCCTATTCACAACAGAACCAGCATTTACAGTGGTTTCTGCTACGCCAATTTCTGGAACAGGATTGATATTCACCAGCAAATCCTTGGTCTCTTTGTTGTAATAATCTGCTGTAAAAGAAAGTCGACTTCTTAAGAACCTCAAATCCACCCCAATATTATATTGCTCAGAGGTTTCCCAGGTTAAATCCGGATTCGCCAGGCCCGAAGGCTTAGAGCCATAAGTAGGACCACTATCTACAACACCATATTGATACCAGGAACCATTGTAATCAATGGTGGTACTGTAACGGTAGTCTCTCAGCACATTAATGTTTCCGTTTTGACCCCATGATGCACGTAGCCTCAAGAATGAGAAGGTGTCCGGGTTAAGATTGTCGGCAAAGAAACCCTCATTACTGATGGTCCACCCTGCAGAAAACGACGGGAAATAGCCCCACCTGTTGACGGGCGACAGCTTAGAGGCATCAAAGGCGTCGGCCCGAAAGTTGGCCTGCACGCTGTAGCGATTGTCAAAAGAATAAACAAAACGACCAAAATAGGAAATTTGTGTGGTCATTCCTGGTTCGTTGGAGTAGCCCTTTACGGTAGTTTCCGCGCCATCAACCATGTTACTCTTCACATAACTCATGTAACGAAAGTTCGGTTCATAGCCGGTCAATATGTCGGGACCCTGAGCGCTGGTCTCCACATTGTCCCAACTGTTTTCGATATACGACATACCTGCCATAGCAGTAATGTCGCTTCGATCCAACTTCAAATTATAGTTGGCGAAATTTTCCCATTGGTAATACTTGCCGGTATGCGCCTGCGCCTGAATGTTGTAATCATCCGACTTGGCCTGTGGAGTAGCATAATAGGGCGTATTGAAGCTGTGGAAATTCCTCTGAGAAACCCGATAGCCCAGGCGAGAAGTGACCACCAGTCCTTTAATGGGTTTAAGGTTGCCATAAATGACTCCTCGAAGGGTTACGCCTTTGTTCTCTGAGTCAACACGATCTCTCTGAAGCAACGGGTTGCCGCTGTCGTCGGTCATGTATTTTGAAGTGGCGTAATATTTCCCATTATCCGGATCCTTAAGAATAATCTTACCCTCGTCATAGGCCTGACGCATAGTGGGGGCAAATTCATCGGGATTAGAATAATACACAGGGGTCAGGGGATCAAGGGTCAATACGGAATTCATCAGCGAACCATACTGGGTCATGTGGGGAACACTCTTAGTGGACCAGTTTTCAATGGAGTTGTTGGTACCTACCTGAAACCATTCCTTAATATCATAATCGGCATTAATCTGAGCCGAAAGTCGCTCGTAAACATCCTTATCGCCTTTTACAATTCCATCGTTATCGATATAATTTAACGACGTAAAGAAGTTGCCACGCTCATTCCCTCCTTGAAAAGCAAGTGTGTGCTTTTGACTCCAAGAGGGTGCAAACACCGCATCAAACCAATCGGTATCGGTTCCATTGTAATTATTGGTTTCCAGTGCGTTGTCAATGGGTAGTCCGGACATTCTCTTGTACTCGATAAAATCCTGGGCACCAAAAATCTCAGGGTGGCGAGCCAGGCTCTGATTAGAATAGCTCATGTCGTAAGAAATGCTGGAGGTTCCTCTGGAAGAAGAACCAGACTTGGTCGTAATCAAAACAACCCCGTTACCAGCCTGGGCACCATAGATGGCGGCTGAAGCGGCATCCTTCAGCACTTCAATAGACTCAATCATAGATGGATCAAGGTATTGGATGTTGTCTACCTGAAGACCATCAACGATCAGCAGGGGCCCAATGTTACCTGAATTGGAAGAATAGCCACGCACCCGAATGGTTGCACCCTCACCGGGTGCCCCTGAATTAGAAAGAACCTGGACACCAGATGCCCGGCCCTGAAGAGCTGCTCCGGCATCGGCGGTTGGAATGTTTTGAAGTGCTTCGGTGCGCACAGAAGCAACCGATCCTGTCAAATCACTCTTTCTCATGGTGCCATAACCCACAACAACAATCTCATCCAGGCTGATGTCACTGGGTTGCATGATTACAATAATAGAGGTTCTTCCATCCACACTTACCGATTGAGGAGAAAAACCAATAAAGTTAAAGACCAAAACACCGTCGGAAGGAACGGTCAACGAATAATTACCTTCGATGTCTGTAATGGTACCAGTGGCGGTTCCTTCAACTACAACATTTACCCCGGGTAAAGGCTGACCAGTGTCATCCGTTACCGTTCCACTTACCGTAACATTTTGAGCCATAGCCCCAAAATGAATCGAAAAAAAGAGGAATACCAGCAGTATGACCTCCCTTTTTAAACACATCGCATTTCTTTTCATAAATTTGAAATTTTAGGATTAAAGAATGAACGCATTGCTTATTACATACTTGGCTCTACGCAGTAAACCAGTAGAAACCAATAAAACTTGAGACGGTGCAGGGTCACCGGAGAAGAAAACCTTTTGTAATATTTTTTAACCTCTGGGGGCGATGAAGTCATGCGATGAAAATTTACATTCTCTTAAAAATCTTATATTGGACACCTAAACAAAAGTCTTAAATACAATTATTAAACAAACGTAAAAAAAACTTCTTAAATAATCCAAATTTTTTTCTCTATTTGTTAATTATTGTTCTGGCCGCCTTGAAGCCCGTCAGAAAATAGGTATATTGTCCTTATTGAAACGCAACGATTTAGTTATCAACCAAATGAATTTCTTATGTTTTGCAACGCACGTAATGGCAAATGCCTCGCCCTTT
>DATGMS010000104.1:0-9921 GCA_035307285.1 Cyclobacteriaceae bacterium | reverse complement strand
GTGGCAAAATCCTTTTGTCCGGCAGGAATAATATATCCCCTGGGATCCCGTGATGCCGGAGCTTGATAGACACTATCATAATAAAGGAAGGGAATCGTGCTCGCCCTAAAGCCTTCGACAGGTTTGGCTTTGCCGGCTTTCACATCCTTATCAAAAGCGGCTTGAATGGCCTCCACCTTCTTTGGATACGGCGTCCAAAAATCATTGCTGCCTTTATTGATGGAGTTTTTACCCATAGAATAAATGTTGTACAGCAAATGGTCACTGTTCCTTGCCGCATAATCCAGTACAGCATAATTCATCGACACAGAATAATCGATAGACTGGCGGAAGTGCCATGTCTTTTGGGGAGTTACCGGATTAGGGGTATTGTTGTTGGGGATAAGCCTATCGGGAACAAGCGGAACATTCTCCGGATTCGGGCCTCCGATAATCTCCGTCAAGATACCGATCATGTTATGAAAGTGGGTGGTGGTTCTCAAACCGCCATTGTACCAAGTGGAGAAAGTGGAGCCTTCCAACCTGGTAAAGCCAGGTTTGTTTTCAGCATTCAGGCGGTTATATATCGCCGCTCCTACTGCATCTATTCCGGTGACCATCATGGGGTCAAACACATGATTAAATGGATTTCTGTACGGAGGTCCCGCTAACACCGATCCTGCAGGACCCCTTTGGTGGTGGTTGTACATGATTTGAGGGATCCAGTCAACAAAAAGCTGCTGGCCCATATTTCGGGACTCCTTCATGTTCATGATGTAAAAATCCCGGTTGTTGTCATGGCCGATGTATTTTTGATACAATTTCGGAAGATAGGAAAGGCTTCTTTTTTCAGGCTCCCCCTCTCTCATGTACCAGTCAGACACAAGTTCATGCCCATCAGGGTTGGCATGTACGAAAAGAACAATGACATTATCGAGAATTCTCTTTGTTTCAGCATCCTCTCGGGAGAGTATTTGATACATCGTCTCGATCAGTTGGTGAATCCCCACGGTCTCCGTGGCATGCAGCCCTCCGTCGATCCAAACGACAGCTTTTCCCTCTGCCGCCAGTTCCCTTGCCATGGCCTCATCAAGGCCTTCTGCACGGGCCATCTTGGTCGAAATTTCTCGGTATCTATCCAGCTTCGAATGGTTTGCTTCAGAAGTGACCACCATCATGTACTGGTTCCGCCCTTCCTCGGTCTCACCGATCACTTCTAACTTGGCCAATTGGGAGGCATCCGCCAGCTTTTTCAGGTAAGCTTCTGTTTGTGTAAAGTTGGCCAGGTGGTAATCATCCCCGATGTTGAATCCGAAATGTTCTTTTGGTGAGGGGATTTGGCTCCATGCCATTCCGCTTATAAAGAAAAACAGGATGACCGCAGCTAGGGGCCGTAAATAGGATTTCAGTTTTTGCATAGATAATTTATTTGTGATAGACGTATAATTCATTAAAAAGGAACTTAAAGGTTCCATGGGACTGCGCTCTAAAAGTTATTTCGGGACCATAAGCGACCAATCTCCCTTTCCCGATTTTGGATTCAAAGGCAGCCACGCCGTGCTGGAGATATTCCTGTCCCCAGGCCCATCCGCTTCGAAGCGGATGCGGATCTGCAAACCATACTAAGGGTTTTATTCCTTTTATACCCGCATCGGGGGACAATTGGAATACCGGGCTGTTGTTAAATACTAAATCCACTTTTTCATCCAGTCCCCAGGTGGATCTTTCGTCGGTGTTGACTTTGGCCTGAAGAATACTGCCAGGAATGTAGTACCTATCCCCTGCCAAGGGTTTACTCTCCCCATTTTGGCCTCTTTCTTCCAAGGCATCTGTGACAGGGAGGTCCAAATGAAACGCAAGATGGGTACTGCTGCCCACGGTAAAGATGTTACCACCTGACTCAACGAATTTCTTCAATTCGGGAATCGACTTTTCCTTGGAGATATTACCAAGTAAATGGTGGTATTCCTCGGAAATCTCCTCGGCAGCGGGCTGTCGGTTTCGCCCCCTATCTTCCACAGCGTCCAAACTTCTGGGAATGCCACCGCTAATGAACAAAATCACATCGTATTTAGAGTGTAATTTGCCCCTATCAATATCTTGAGGGTAAATCACGTCGATGGGATAATTAAATTTCTCCATGATCCACCTGACCCATCCTGAGGGCATAGAACCGCCATAAAAATCCACCAAAGCGATCCTTGCAGGGGAGATACCAACAGAAGCGCTCATCAGATCCAAGTTGGGGGCAGGCACAGGCTCGACACCTAAATCCGTCACTGCCTGCTCCAACAACACACGGGCTTTCGCAGGCACGTAAAATGACCCACTAGGCAAAGCACCGGAGGCCTTGGTCAGGCGGCGAACTTTCACGCCTTTTTGCAAGAGAAGATTGGCTACGCTATAGGAATTGTTGGTTCTCGCATCCAAGAGATATCCCTCTGGTGCTGCAACTATCCTGACCGATGGGGGAGATTGCAGCTCTCCGTAAGGTAGCGCTTGGAAAGGACCGTCAAATTCATCAAGAATCCTGTCAAACTTGATCCCCATCTGGAAAGCCAAAGTCCATCCGGCCGCATCGTATGGCTTCACCGGCGGTCCACCCGGATATTGAAAATCATTGGGATGATCCTGAGGTTCGAACATATCCAAAACGTGGGGCCTAAAAGCTTGGGACGCTTTGACGATATAGGATCCTTTGGAGAATTTTTTTTCCCCAACAGAAAAATCATCCGTGGCTTGGTGGATTTGAATCCCGGATTTAATGAGTGCATTGACAAAGTCAATAGCCCGCGGAAAGTCCACCTGATCCGCGGGGATTACAAAGCCTCTGGGGTCCCTTAACTCTTTGTCAGCAAATATTTTATCAAAGTATTCCTGTGGGATTCCGCCGCGCATATAATAAGGGGCATCTGGATCAATCTTCACTTTTCCCGCTTTCCTATCAGCTTCATATTCCGCTTCAATATCGGCTATATAGTGTGGCAGTAAGCTCCAGGTATCCTTGTTCCCCTTGTCAATGGAGTTCCTTCCCATTTTATAGATGTTGAACAGCAAATCCTTCCCGTTGTAGCTGGCATAGTTCAACACAGCATAGTTCAAGGAGACTGAATAATCGATGGATTGTCTAAAATTCCATTTCTGCGGCATAATCGGATAAGGTGTATCATTGTTTGCCAGCAGTCTATGGGGAACAAAGGGGATCTCTGCAGGCGTAGGATTTCCTATGATTTCAGTGAGAATACCGATCATATTGTGGAAATAAGGAGCCGTCCTTAACCCACCGTTCCACCAGGTGGAATAGACAGAACCGCCTAATCTTGTATAACCGGGTTTATCCTCGCCATTCAAGGTGTTGATCATGGCAGCAGCCACCCCATCTATACCTGTAATCAACATGGGGTCGAGGGCGTGGTTAAAGGGATCCCTGTAAGGAGGGCCGGCTACCACAGTGCCCGCAGGGCCAGACTGGTGATGGTTATAGATGATCTGCGGCATCCACTCAATGTATTGCTGTCTGGAAATATTGGTGGATTCCTTCAGGTTGTTCATGTAAAAATCCCTGTTATTGTCATGCCCTGCATACTTTTCGTAAAGGCGGGGGATGTTTAAATTCCGCTTCTCCAGACTGTCCGGCCCCATATACCAATCTGCTACCAACTCGTGTCCGTCCGGATTCGCGTGAACGAAGAGAATGATCACTTTGTCCAGGATGTTCATGGTTTCCTTATCCTGCCGACTGACCAGCTGGTAGTACGATTCGATCAACTGGTGGGCACCAACCGTTTCATTAGAGTGTAGACCTCCGTCAATCCATACCACGGGTTTCCCTTCCTCGATAAGCAATTTTGCTTCATCTGGAGAGATTTCAGCCCGAGCCAGTCGTTGGGAAATTTCTTTGAAGCGGTCCAGATTCTCATGGTTTTCAGGGGACGTCACAATCAGCATCGGTTGCCGTCTCCCCTCTTCTGTAGCCCCCATATCCACATACCTGACCCGATCAGAAATTTCCGCCAACTTTTTAAAATAAGCCTCTGTCTGTGTAAAATTGGCCAGTTGATAATCATCCCCTATATTAAAACCAAAATGATCCTTGGGTGTGGGTATAACTTGGCCGCTGGTATGGACTACAATAAACATCCATACCAGAGCGGTACCTATTAATTTCTGCATACGCTAGCTATTTGATTATTGGTTTTTGAACCGTACACCCACGCGGCAATCCGCCAATTCACCTCTCGATTCGTCACAGGAATTATTCGAGAACTGGACGATCTTTTTGCCATTGGTTTGATTCAATATAAATTTGAAAAGGAAATAATCGTTGACCCCGACGGTAGCGAGGTCTGTCCCGGTTAGTTCTGCCAACTGGGTGGCATTTAAGCGAAAAACTTTGGGAAAATCTGTCACTATTTCAAAGGGCAGATCAGTATCTTTTACCACACTCGGCAAAGGGAACTGCCGCTCATTGGGCTGTACTTCCGCCAATGACAACACGATGGGGTAAACCGGGGGAGTGGATTCCTTTTTGTTGAAGCTGACATACACTTCAATAGAACTTACCTCTGCCCTTCCATCAGCATCATAATAGTCCAGTTCCCACTCAAAGTATTGCTCTGTAGCATAATTGGGATCTGCCATATTAAAAAACGACACATTGGCCGTGGGAACGGTGGGAAGTGCCGATTCGGCAATATTAACCGTCACGTTTGGAGTGGCTACATATTCGAAATTTTCCCATTCGTAGTCCACGTTTTTGCAGGCTCCTACTCCCAGAGAAAGCCCGGCAATTAACATTATCATGCTTAAGTTTTTCATTAGCTAAATTTTTTATGGTTAAGGAATGCCGCCTGAGAGATGGGCCTCGCCAAATTACAGCCGGCATTCCTGGTTACGATTCAGTCTTTTCAATGCTTACTTGTCCCAGAAAACCGGGGTGATTTGTTGGTTTCTCTGTAACTGGTCCCGCTCGTCAACCAGTGATTCATTGGACGTCAATTCGGTTTGGGAATAATAGAACCTCAGGGGAAATACGTCCAGAGGAGACACCAGCGGTTCAAGCTCAGGAAGCCCCGTCCTTCGGTAATCGTTGTAGGCCTCGATCCCATTACCATAAAGGGAGATCCATTTTTGCATCATCAGCAACTCCATTTTACCCCTCTCATCTGCTGCCGAAAACTGGTCTCCCAAGCGATCAGTAAACCCCAATATGGCTGTTTCGGAAAGAGGAAAAGTAGGGGCCAAGGAGTTGACTACTCTTAGCTGTGCCATTACGGCCTCCTTCATTAAGGACTTGGCATCCTCGCCGGTATTCAGGGTCAAAGCAGCTTCCGCCCTTAAAAATGCAACCATGGAATGCGTCAGCAAAGGGAATATCCCAGCCCCAGTACCATCTCCATTGGCAAAAGAAGCTATCTTGAAAGAATTTGAGGTAGTCCCGGTAGTAGCTCCGGCATTGTTCAGGTAGATGTGTTCCGGGGTTAAAGAAGAAGGTATCATACCGTTGTCATATAAGCCACCTGATGGATAGATGCCTGTAATTGCCCTGGTGTTTTGGTCTGCAGGGGAAGAGGCACCATCGCCGGGATATCTTCCATAATACCCCTCTCCTGTCTTGGAGTTGGCTAGTCCTGCCACCTCGTTTATCCTGAATATATAATAGCGTAACCTTGGATCATCCTGTTCCAACAGCCGATCCACTACCATCATACTCATGTAACCGTCCCGGGACGGAGAATAGCCAGCAGTAAACCAGGGATGTCGTGAATTGGGGGCTGTATTGGTTCCAAACTGAAAGGTGAAATCTTCATTGTTAGCCTCAATCAGTTCTGAATTGTTAATCAAGGCGACAATGGCTTGTTTTGAAGCTTCAGGATCAAGCAACCTGGTCTGAAGGTGGAGCTTCAGCTTGAGTGAATTAGCCATTTTCCTCCACTTTGACAGATCGCCTTGATAAAAAAGATCAGAAGACCCTACTATGGTGGCTCCCTTATTTAAATCCGCTATTCCCTCATCTAGCAAAGCCAAGGCACCGGCATATACATCCGCACCACTGTCAAAAGTAGGATTTTCGCTTTTGGTAGCATCATGAAAAGGGATGTCTCCCCAGATGTCGGTCATAATGCTGAACAGGTAGGCCTTTTCGATTTTTGCTATTCCTACATATCCCCAATCCCCCTTGTCTGTCCCAACTTCAATTATCTTTTCAAGATCGGGAATAGCTTGGGTATAAAAGCCTTCCCAGCTGCTTTCAAAGGTAGTTCCCGTTTGGTCATATCGGTTAAGGCTTCCACTGCCCCTATGTTGAATAACGGCAGAAGCCCCCCTGTTGACACTTTCCAGATTGCCTACTATGGAAAGCTGGGTCGCCGGCAACAACAAATTCAACTGCGGGACCACCGAATTGTTGGGATCTTCATTAATATTTATAAAATCCTCACAGGAAAAGAACAAGGCCGCAGCGCTGATCAGGATAGCTTTCGCTGTTTTATGATATATTTTCATCTTCGCTTGTTAATTAGTTAGAAACTCACCCTCAAATTCACCCCGTATCGCTTCGTAGAGGGTACGCCCAAGACATCAAATCCCATATTATTGGACCCGCTGGTGCTTAACTCAGGATCATAATTCATGGCTTCGGGAGTGTTAGGTGCTTTGTACCAAAGGTTCCTTCCACTTATAGACAGGTTGGCATTTCCAAAAGGCGTTTTATTTAATAGTCCTTGGGGAAAAGAGTATCCCAGGGAAATCTCCCTCAACCTGAAGACCGTGGCATCAAAAACTGCCCCCTCGTCAATATAACCAGCAGAACCGCCGCTGGGACCGAATCCGCTTCCAAAGAAATAGTCGTTGTAATTGAGGGCGGTGTTGTTGGGGATCTTTTGTCCACTTTCATCCAATAAGGGCTGCATCGTATTGACATCACCCAAAAAACCCGGGCCCATCATATGGGATCCTCTATCCTCCGTATCTAAAAGCAGACCTCGCGCATACACCTCACCGATGGTGGTGGAAAGGATATCCCCCCCTTGTTTCCAGTCGAACAGCACGTCCAAAGTCAGGCCTTTGAAGCGGAAAGAGTTAGAAATTCCGACCATAAAGTCCGGATTAGGATCACCTATAGGGCCAAAGGAAGAGGCTATAATAGGCTTAGAGGTTTGTGGATTGACCAGAATATTACCTTCATCATCCCGCGCATATCTCGAACCATAGATTTGGCCATATGGCTGGCCGGCGATATGCACGTTACGCCCGTAAGTAAGTTCTGCGAAATTCCCCAGATCCTGCACCTTGTTTACGTTTTTGGTGAAATTGGCGGAAATGTCCCAAGTCAAACCGTTGTCAGCCATTATTGGCGTGGCGTTCAGCGAGATCTCCACCCCTTTGTTGGAGGTCTCTCCCAGGTTGATTATCCTGGTCAGGTATCCCGATGAAGGGGCGGAATTGACCACGAAAATCTGTGAAGTGCTTCTTTTGTCATAGTAAGTCAGATCCAAGGATATGAGATCTTGGAAAAACCTCAATTCTGTTCCCAACTCAAATTCAGTAATAAATTCCGGCTGAAGACCGCCATTCGTCAAAATATCCGACAGGGTCTGGGTACTCACATTGGAATTGTAGGCATTGGAAAAAGGAGAACCCAGATCACCAAACCCAGTGTTTGCATTGTAGACATTGATGGTTTGATAAGGTGACGCCTCGTTACCGACTTTGGTATAACCGGCCCGTATCGTCCCCCGATTGATGAGCTGGCTAGACATCCTCAACGCTTCGGTAAAAACCAAAGACCCGTTCACACCTCCGTAGAGATAGCTTCTGTTGTCTGCCGGCAAGGTGGACGAAACATCGTTTCTACCTACAAAATTCAAGGCTGCAAACCCCTTGTACCCGAAGGTTAGATCCGTAAAAAAGGCATAATACCGCTGCTGCATCATCGCTTGATTCTTGGGAATGTTGGCCAAGGTAATCGTAGTGGTGTTGCGGATGTCATTGATACCTTTTACAATAATCCCATCTCCGGAAAAGGCAGATCGCCTGGTCAGGCGCTGGTTCACGTTGTTTCCCAAAATCCCTTTAAAGCTAACATCACTGCTAATGTCTTTGGTGAAGGTCAGTAAAAGGGTGTTATCCAATTCTTGTCGATAAATATCATCTGTATTGATAGTACCGTTGGCATATTGGGAGGAGCCCTTCCCCAGAACGTTGATTCGTTTATCGGTAAAAGCATTAAAACCTACTGTGTTTTGAATATTTAACCAGGTCGTCGGATCGACTCCCAAAGTGAAATTGCCATAATAACGATCTACTGAACTGGTAGAGGGACTGTTCTTTACTGCCCAATAAGGGTTGTCCAGTGCCCGGTAATAGATGTTGTCGCCGGTGACAGGATGTTCGAAGGGATAGTTGGTTAAGTCATAACTGCTGGGCAAAAAGAGTAAGTTAGCCATTACAGAGCCGCTACCGCCAATTGGTGGGGTTTCTTGGTCTGTTTTCACATAATTCAATGATCCGGATGTATAAAAACCATTGTCCAACTTAGCGTTACCTCCTACATTGATGGTGGTACGGGTCACTGCATTGCCAGGAACAACCCCTTCATTTTGGGTTCTTCCTCCTCCCACCGTAAAACTGCCTTTTTCATGTCCCGAATTGATGGAAATTGAATTTTCGTAGACATAGCCGGTTCGGAAGAAATCCCTTTGGTTTTTTCCCGCAAAAGATTCGTAAGGCACCTCAATGGGAGTTGTGCCATCGGATTCATAAAATTCCGGGAAATCCGCAGAGGTGTAACCGCTGGTAAGTGGATGTGGAATGGTAGCCCTGGAAGAATAGGGAGTGCCATAGGAACCGTAAACCCCGTGACGATAATCCCCGTTGGTACCCTGTCCATATTTCTGTTGATAGTCAGGAAGTCCGGAAATCTTCTCTGTAGAATAAGAGGTCGAATAAGTGATTTCCATACCTTTTCTACCCTTGTTTGAAGCACTTTTTGTAGTGATAATTATGGCTCCGTTAGCGGCCCTTGAGCCATAGAGTGCCGATGCAGCAGCTCCTTTTAAGACGGTCATACTCTCGATATTATTGGGGTCGATATCATATGCCCTACTTGTAGTCGATTGCGCAGATTGGGTCTGGTTATCTGACTGGATAGGATCAAAGGTGGAGTTGTCAAAAGGAACCCCATCTACTACATACAAAGGCTGGTTGTTGTTGCCTAGTGAAGAATTTCCCCTGATGGTGATGGTCGTCGCTCCTCCGGCCACCCCGCCCCCGCTTTGAATATTTACACCTGCAATTTTTCCGGTCAATGCCCGAATAGGATCAGGCTCATTTTTCTGGGCGAGATCATCTGCACCTACCGTACTTACCGCATACCCTAAAGTATTTGCATCCCTTTCTATCCCCGCGGCGGTAATGATAATTTCGGACAGTTGAACTTGGCCGGCCATTTTTACACTTAGATGTCCCTGGTTTCCCACAGACACTTCCTGCCTATCATAGCCTATATAAGTGACTACCAGAACATCCTCCCCGGCCGCTAGATTTAGCGTAAAGAGCCCATCTAAATCAGTGACAGTTCCTTTACTAGTTCCTTTAATTAAAATACTGGCACCAGGAATGGGAAAATCATCCTCATCCAGCACTGTTCCGGTAATGCTCCGTTGTTGGCCATACGCACGATTTTCGGTGAGAATAAAACAGGTCCACAACAAAAGTCCGATTATGAGGTTTCGTTTGAAGCTCGGGGATTTTCCCCTTACGGTAGATTTAATTTTCATACGCATAATTAGTTTGTAGAAAGTGATGGTTAAGCATTAAAGCTGGTATTTTGGGAGGGGTGTCAGCACGGATGACGATTGAAATAAGAAAAACGTAAAGAAACATCCGCTTTCTTATTTATTCCATAAACATAACAATTAACGGTTAATATTTTAACATACA
>DATGMS010000103.1:0-11316 GCA_035307285.1 Cyclobacteriaceae bacterium | reverse complement strand
AAAAGCGGGTGTAACAGTATTGGAGAATAAGTAAGGCTGTGGAAAGAGGACGGGTAGCTTAAAAGAGTAGTGAAAAGGTTTCTAAGGAACAGGGGAACTGTTTAAATAGAAAAGAGGCAGTCTCCTTTACGTGTGTAAGTGTAGAAACGTTGAGCAAGCTGTTGGTTGCCTTACAGCCGGATGTTGAATCCCAAAGTGGCTGAGCAGGAGGATTGAAATCTAGGTCAACTCCCGCTTTTACCAGCCAAGGCCTCGAATATAGGCTGTGCTTTCAGGAGGCATTCCTCGTATTCTTGAAGGGGATCGGCATCGTAAGTGATGGCACTTCCTACAGCAAAAAACAATTTCCCCTCGGCTTGATCGATCACTATACTCCTGATGACCACGTTAAAGTCGAAATCTTGTTCCGCAGTGATGTAACCAATGGCTCCTGAAAACCACCCCCGTCTGAAATTCTCGTATTGATCAATCAACTCCATACATCGTATCTTTGGAGCCCCCGTCATGCTTCCCATAGGAAATGTACTCTTAATGATTCCTTCAAAGGTGACGCCTTTCATCAAGGTGGAGGATACCGTGGATATCATCTGGGAGATTCTCTTGAAGGAGTAAATCCCAAAAAGTTCTTCCACTTGAACTTTCCCTGTTTCGGAGATTTTGGACAAATCGTTGCGCATCAAGTCCACAATCATTAGATTTTCCGCCCTTTCCTTTTCGCTGTTTTGAAGTTGTCGGACGAGCTCTTCGTCCTCGGCTACAGATTGCCCCCTCTTTATGGATCCCTTGATCGGTTGGGCAATAATTTTCTCCCTCGTTTTTTTGAGAAACCTTTCGGGAGAGGCCCCTACAACATATTTTCCTTCCGCTTTAAAAAAAGTACCAAAGGGCATGGGGGAATTTTGCGAAAGGTTAAAATAGGTCTGGACAACATCAATGGATTCGAACTTTCCTGAAAACGCCATGCAATAATTCATTTCATATATATCCCCTTCTACGATATGGTTCTTGATCTGCTTTACCGTGTCAACGTAGGTTTCCTTGGTGGTGCAGGATGAAATCACGGGGTCTTTATGTATTGCGACGGAAGGAGTATAAGCACTAATTTGTTCGAAAATCTCGTCGGGCCTATCGTTGGAGATGATCGCCTGGTCAGGGGTCAGTTTGATCTTAAGCGTTGGAATGAAAAAC
This sequence comes from Cyclobacteriaceae bacterium, assembly GCA_035307285.1. Taxonomy (GTDB): domain Bacteria; phylum Bacteroidota; class Bacteroidia; order Cytophagales; family Cyclobacteriaceae; genus DATGMS01. The sequence goes on along the minus strand of DATGMS010000103.1, from coordinate 10,128 downwards.
ACGGAATCATCACAGTTCACCAGAGCAGTGTTCTTACTGTATAAACTTTCATAGTGGTTTTTTAAATCATAACTCAAGATGCCCACCTTCTCAAGGTTCTCGGGGACATCCTTTAGATGTTCGAGGGAAATAGACTTTTCTCCCGCAAAAAATAAATGGGCGAAGCCATCATAAGGATAAGCAATCGAATGGGGATCAAAATAAGCAATGTAGGGGTAGAGGCCGTCAGACCAGTTCAGCAACTTGTTTATCCACTCTGGCCCAATGGGAAATGTCTTTTCCATTTAATTCATCAACAGCTGTAAAACACAAAAAGAGGAACCCAATGAGGTTCCTCTTTAATTCTATTCTCTTTGCTAAAAAGCCACTCTTAGTTAGCCTTAACGTCGAAGCCCACGCTTACGGTATTATAGATGAATTGATCCTGGGCTTTGTTTACTGCGCCAGCTTCGTCACCGTACATTAGGCCCCACTGGGTTCTGTCAATGTTGAATCCCGCCTGTGCAGTAGCAGATCCGTTAGACACGGAGATGGCAGCGGGGAATTTAATGTTTTTGGTTGTCCCCCTCATGGTTAGATTTCCGCTGACCCAGTGGGTTGGATTGGAAACAGCCTGCTCACTAGCGCTCTTTGGGGTGTTCTCTGTTGCGAATTCTTCCTTATTCTCCAAGGAATCTCCTGCGGCAAAGGCTTCCACCGCGGTAATTTCAAAAATTGCCTCCGGATGGTTGGAAGCATCGAAGAAATCTTCAGACTGAAGGTGACCTGTCAGCTTGCCGTGGCTATCAGATCCGGCTTCTAAGTCATGGACTTCTAATTTTGTAATATCAAAAACAAACCTTCCACCAGTCACCTGATCCGCATCAACCATTATTTCTCCGGAAGTAATAGGGATGATGCCATAATGTTGGCCGGTAGGCTTATAACCTCTCCAGTTGACTGTGCTTTCGGCGGTATTGATCTGCAATGTAGTACCTACCGCTTCGCCTACTTCTTGGGCATCTGTGGTTTCCACCGTTTCCTGATTGTTGCCACACGATGCGAGGATCAATGTAGTGGCCAGAAATAATCCTGATGTTTTTAAAAATTTCATAATAGTTAATGTTTGTTTAAGGTCCTATTTTTGGAATAATATCTAAAAAGCCATTTACGTAAAAAAAAGTTCAAATTGGATCATTTATTTTAACTTTGGGTCCAAATCATAATATAACCTTCTGAAAAATCGATAAATAGGTATGGCAATAATAAAAAGCGTAAGAAACAAAATGCCGCAGATGGGAACGGGATGTTGGCTGGCGGACAACGCCACGCTTGTGGGAGATATTATCATGGGAGACAATTGTACCGTCTGGTTCAATGCCGTTGTCAGAGGGGATGTCCATGAGATCAGGATAGGTAACAATACCAACATACAGGATGGGGCGGTCATTCACGGTACCTATCAGAAGTCCGGGACGTATATCGGCGATAATGTTTCTATTGCCCACAATGCCGTGGTGCATGGCTGCACCATTCATGACAATGTTTTGATCGGCATGGGGGCTATCGTTATGGATAAGGCCATCATTCAGGAAGGTGCGGTAATCGCAGCTGGGGCGGTAGTATTGGCGGGCACATTGGTGGAGGGAAATTCCATCTATGCGGGAACGCCCGCGCGGAAAATCAAAGAAACCGGTCCTGAAATGAAGGAGGTGATCCGCCGAACAGCCGACAATTATCCCATGTATGCTTCTTGGTATGAGCAGGATTAGGTAGGTTCTGAAGGCCTGAAGCGGATACTTTCCGGGTACGGAAATGCGTGGATCAGTTCACCGGACCGTATCCGCTCCTGAATGCCGATCCAAAAATCCGGATTAAAGAGGTTTTCATGGAACTTGAAAAAATGCTCCCTGACGTCGTCTCTTCCAATCATAAACCTTTTGAAGTCTTCGGGGAAAACGTCGTTTCTTGCTATTTCATACCAAGGTTCTGAGGCATAGATCTGTTCAAAGGTTTCCGCCCTAGGTTTCCTTCGGAAATTCATATCTGCCAAAAACTCAATCTCATCATAATCATAAAAGACGATTCTCTTTTGTCTGGTCACGCCAAAGTTTTTGGTCATCATATCGCCGGGGAAGATATTGGCTTGAGCAAGCTGGATAATGGCATTTCCATATTCCTCCACAGCGTGACGGGCTTCTTCGGTAGTACAGGTTTCAAGATAGATGTTTAAGGGAGTCATCCTTCTTTCCGTGTACACATGTTTAATAATTAGGGTATTGCCATTGATCTCGATCAGAGAATTGACGGTGTTTTTTAGTTCTTTCAAAAGCTGAGGATGGATGCGGTCGAGTGGAAGATGGAACTGTTCAAATTCATGCGTATCGGCCATCCTTCCTACCCGATCATGTAGGGATACCAGCTTGTATTTTTCTTTCACCTGCTGCCTGGTCATACTTTTGGGCGGATCAAAATGATCCTTGACCATTTTAAATACAATGTTATAAGACGGTAACGTGAAAACAGTCATCACCATCCCTCGAATACCAGAGGCCACGGTAAATTGGTCATCGGAAGAATCTAGGTGCCTAAGAAAATCTCTATAAAACTCGGTCTTACCATGTTTGTTAAAGCCGATGGCATTGTACAGTTCGTTGATTTTTTTATTAGAAATGACCGAGTTGAGAAAGGCGATCGTTTGTGAGGGGATTTTTATCTCTGCCATAAAGTAGGAGCGCGTAAAACTGAAAATACCGCTCATGATGTTTGGGTCAAAGATTAGGGTATCCACATAAATCCCTCTTGGTCCATGCAATAGTGGAATGATAAAAGGCATCCATTTTTTTCCAATAAATGTTCTTCCTATAAGATAGGCAGCTTTGTTTCTGTAGAAAATGGATTTTAGAACCTGGAGGGACGTCTCCTCCGAGGGACTATACCGAGATAGTATTACTTCATTGACACCGTTGACCAAAAAATTGAGGCACTCATTCCTGTTGAGGTAGGGTATTCCGAAGTCAAAATCCTCCAACATCTTTCTGAACATGCGGTGCAGGCCCCATTCTTTGGGATAATTATAAAAAATATCTTCTTGGGGATTGATATTGCAGCGGTCATAATTTTCATAAACGAACATTAGATCCTTGTTCACGGCCAAGCCCGGGACCGCTTTGCGTATGATAGAATTAAAGAACGTCTCTGCCAACTCAAGATCGTTCCGCTTTTGTATTTGCAAGGAGTACTCCATTTTTAAAGCTCTCCAAAGATTTTGATTGCCGATTTCCTCTCCCAGGATTTCTTGGCAACCCCCGACAACTTCTCGAATGCGATCTTTATAAAGCCTTAACCTATCCAGATGGGTTTTTTGCATGGCATCCCAAGCTCTTTCCCGAAAGTGTTTTGGAGCTTTGTTTGACAAATTGTTGAAAGAGTTCATGTAGGTTTCAAACCCTCCAATAATTTCGTCCACCACCTGGGCATTGAGCTGATCAGTCATTCAGAAGTAAGTTAAAATGGATGTAACTAAATTATATAAAGCCAACACTTACGTGTTTTGCATTTGCAATATCCGAAGAATTTGGTCCTCTCACCCTCTTTTTCCTCAGCTGTGAGTTGTAGCTTGGGAAATATTTTTTAACTTTCTGAAAAAGATTCCGTGTTGAAAGCATAAAACTTAGGTTTAATAGGTTTGATAATAAAAAAGGTTCGGATTATGTTTGAACCTTTTTTGTTTTTTGGGATGAAAACTCCGGATTTCAATTGAACCAATGTTAATTATTGGAAAAAGAGAATATGAACAAGATTACCACACTCTGTCTCTGTATATCCTTGATGACTGTATTCTCCTGCAACCCAGCGAGTGAAACCAAGGAAGCGGCAGTTCCTACTGAAGCGGAGCTTCCTTCTGATGAAGAGCTGGCCCAGATAGGAATTCAAAAAATGGGGGAATGGACAAGTTATTGGACATCAAAGGGAGCAAACCTCGATTTCAACAATTTCACGCTCGCCCAGGAACATACCTATGAAACCACAGAATGGCCAGGGGAAAATCTCGTCGCTTCGGAAAGCCCCCTGAAGGAATACCAGATCCCCCATCCGGGGAAGGAAGGGGTAGTAGATATTTATGGATACAAACTCTTATTAAATGAAGACGGGGAGGTCAGTTATAACACGGATGCGGAGGTGGTCTATTATAAGCCGAACGGGATGAGGGAGAGGTTGTTGTTCATTGGCCCTTCGGGGGTTTTTGAGGATGCTGTTTGGATTAGCGAAGAGGAGTTGCTGGTGTCGGGCCATATTCAAAAGGAGAACGGATTTTCACCAGTTCTCTGGTTGATAAAGCCACAAGAGCATAAATTCACGGTTTACGAAAACAGCTTTTCAACCCCTGACTATGTTTCCGATAGTTTTCTAAGGATCAAACTTAAGAATTTGAATTTCCCTTCCGAAACAAGTTCGGAATGACCAACCGAAACAAGTTCGGAATGACCAACCGAAAAAGGTATGGAGGCTGCCGGACATGTTTGGAACGGCGAAGGTTGAGATAAGGAGTTTAATCCGCTGAGTTTTTTTGGGGAAACGTTTCTTTTGCTGTATTTATGCACCATCAAACTTTTATCTATGGAAAACCAAGAGGCTTTAATAACCGATGATGCTGTTGTATTTGGAATCTTGATGTCAATTTTGGCACTTGTTTTCACCACTTCTTCGAGTAAAAAGCCATTTTGGGTCAACTTTTATCGGTTTGTTCCTTCATTACTCTTATGTTATTTTATTCCCGGTTTGCTAAACACCTTGGGGTGGATATCTGGGGAGACCTCAGGATTATACAGAATGGCTTCCAGGTACCTTTTGCCGGCTTCCTTGGTGCTCTTCACCTTAAGCATAGATTTTAAAGGGATTCTAAAACTTGGCCCCAAGGCCTTGATCATGTTTTTGTCCGGGACGGTGGGGGTGATGCTAGGTGGACCTTTGGCTTTATTAATCGTATCTTTTTTTGCCCCGGACTTGATGTCGGGCAGCGGTGCTGACGAGGTTTGGAGGGGTTTGGCGACCGTTGGTGGAAGCTGGATTGGAGGAGGGGCCAATCAAGCCGCTATGTTGGAAGTTTTTGGCGCAAGTCCCTCGCTGTTTAGCCAGATGATAGCAGTAGATGTCATCATGGCCAATATCTGGTTGGCCGTATTGCTGTATGGGGCAGCAAATCCCGAGAGAATTGATAGGTTTTTTCGTGCCGATAGTTCCGCTATTCATGAATTAAAAGACAAAGTTGAAAAATATCGGGCCAGTATACTGAAGATCCCGACAATGGCTGATACCATGAAAATCTTGGGTCTGGGATTTGGCATCACCGGATTATCCCATTTCTTGGCGAATATAATTGCGCCTTGGATAGCGGAAAATTATCCCGATTTGGACCAATATTCCCTAGACTCCACCTTCTTTTGGATTGTGGTCTTAGCCACAACTGGAGGACTTATAGCTTCTTTTACTAGAGCAAGAAATCTTGAAGGGGCTGGAGCTTCAAGATTGGGAAGCGTCCTGTTATATATCTTGGTAGCTACCATCGGAATGCAAATGGATCTGATGGCCATATTCAGCAACCCCACCTTGTTTATGGTTGGCTTTATCTGGATATTGATTCATGCCTCTTTTATGCTTTTAATCGCGTATTTGATCAAGGCTCCTTTCTTTTTTGTAGCGGTTGGATCACAGGCAAATATTGGAGGGGCTGCCTCAGCGCCCATTGTTGCGACAGCCTTTCATCCCGCTTTGGCGCCCGTGGGTGTGTTGGTCGCAGTCTTGGGATATGCGGTAGGAACTTACGGCGGCTATCTGTGCGGTCTCATGTTACAGTGGGTATATCACTTGTAATCATTCCAAAATCTCTTGGTCATGCGTGGAAAACATTGCAAAATTTATTGAAAATTTTGCAAAATGCCTCGGTAATGACGGAGTTTAATCCAAATTCATCCTTAATTTAAAATGAAAATTCGAGAGGGTTTCGAATTTGTGTTTTTATTTTATAAACAATATCTTATTTTTGATCATTATCTTTTTCAGACATCCGGGAGGATGATGGATTTTCACAAAAAAAGATCTTTGCGTATATAGAATTTTAATCCTTGGCAATACTGTCACCCGTCCCAAGAAGTACAAAGAATAAATGAGTAATATGAATGATTGACTTTAATGGGTTTAGAACAGAGAAGATTTTCGAAGAAGTTGAGGGTTCGGTAGTCATATTTGATGTGTCGAAAATAATTTTTTATAATTCTAGGGCAAAGGTGATATGTTCAGCTACGGAATGGCGGGAGATTTTTTTTCAAGATGGGTTGACCAGCGAACTGGAAGAATTTTTTAGCACAGGGGAGCTGGAAGAAAACAAGTCTATTAGACTAAGACATTTATGTGAGGGGGAAGAGGTTTTTGTGGAATGGAAGTTTAGGAACATATCTTCCGATGACAGTCATAGGATCTGTTTAGCCATGGGCGACCAGACAAAAATCCTGAAGGAGCAGAAGTTGCGAAATGCAAAATCAAGCAATGTATTAAACGGCAATGAACAACAGTCTGAAGTTGACAGGTATAGGGTTTTGGCATCCAATATACCTTTTACCAATGTTTTCTTAATAGATAAGGACCTTAAATACATTGTTGCTGAAGGCCCCAATTTTAAATATTGGGGGCTGGAGAAAGAATATTTTGAAGGAAGAAGCCTTGAAGAGGTCCATACAACTAATTTGGTGGAAATAGGGCCTATGGTCATTAAGGCGTTGAGGGAAAAGCAGACCGTGGTGAAGGAGCTTTTTTATATGCAGAGAGTGTACCATCTTACCGCCAAGCCGATTGTTAACGGTGAGGTAGTTGAGTATGTTTTGGGTATTGCTCGCGATATTTCAAACGAATACAGGATTAGGAAGGATCTACAAAAGAGTGAGTTGAAATACCGTAACCTGGTGGAGGAGTCCACGGAAGTCATTTTTTCCATCAACAACAATATGGAAGTGACGTACATTTCTCCCAACATCAAACAGTTTCTAGGATACGAAACGTATGAGTTGATAAGCACCGGTTTGGAGTCTCTATTGCACCCGGATGATCTCAAGGCTTTCTGGGACAGGGGTGGTAAACAGGAGAGCTTTTTTGAAAATAATTCTTATCTGGAATTCAAGCTTAGGGACAAGCAGGGCGACTACAAGGTATTCGGTGCCAGTGGCAAGGTCATTTTAGATGAACAAGGCATGTTTCGGTATTATACTGGAATAGCAAGAGATATTTCCCAGTTGAAGGAGGCCAAAAGAGAGTTGTACCTTTCAAAAGAAAGAGCTGAACAGGCATTGTTGGCTAAGTCTCAATTTCTTTCTACAATGAGCCACGAGATCCGCACGCCGATGAATTCCGTCATTGGGATGTCCCATCTTTTGATTGAAGGAAATCCTAGGGAAGACCAGTTAGAGAATTTAAAAACGCTCCAGTTTTCAGCCGAGAATTTACTGGAGCTCATCAACAACATCCTTGACTTCAGCAAAATGGACTCCGGGAAGATTGAACTGGAAAAGGTCAACTTCAACATCCAGAACATTCTACAGAGAATCATCCACTCTTATACCTATCAGATAAGGGAAAAGTCCTTGGAAATCGTGGTCGACATTGACCCTTATCTCCCCAAGCAGGTAATAGGTGATCCTGTTCGTCTGGCACAAATCATCAACAACTTGCTATCCAACGCCATAAAGTTTACAGAACAAGGGACTGTGAGGGTGGGCATCGAGCTGCTAGACAAAAGTAAAAAATACGTTGCCGTGAGGTTTATTTTTGAGGATTCCGGTATAGGAATTCCCGAGGAAAAGAAAGAGACCATTTTTGAGGCGTTTACTCAGGCTAATGTCAATACCACCAGAAAGTATGGGGGGACAGGCTTAGGCTTGGCTATCGTGAAAAAGCTAATCACACTCTTTGGTTCAGAAATCACCGTGAGTTCAAAACCCGACGGTGGCTCCATTTTCCAATTTGATATTTCCTTCGAGAAAGTTAAGAAAAAGGACAGGTTGAGTAAGGAAAAGTCCATAGATCTCTCCAAAGATCTGGGGAATTACAAAGTGCTGGTGGCAGAAGACAATCGGGTGAACCAAATGATGATGAAAAAATTCCTTCAAAAATGGGAAGTAGGGGAATTAATGTTTGCCAATAATGGGGAGGAGGCCATAGCGCTTTTTATGACGGCAAATTTTGATTTATTGCTGCTTGATCTACAGATGCCGATTAAGGATGGGTTTGAAGTCGCCAAATTCATCAGGTCGTTACCCGATGAAAGGCAAAGCAAAATCCCCATTATTGCTTTGACGGCTTCATCTTTTATGGAGGTAAAAGAGCAATTGGAAGAAGCCGGAATCGATGATTTTATTTCCAAACCCTTTATTCCCGATGACCTCTTAAGTAAGTTGATCAAGCACATAAAATAGATTTAGACAGGTGGGTACCTGGTTTTGATCCGGGGATCCTATGGGCTAAATTTTAAATCTCATAGGCTGTTATTCCTGATATAAAGCTTATTTTTGGGTTCAACTTTTAATCCGATGAAATTCTTTAGTCTGTTATTGATTTTATGGATGGGTATGCATGTGGCAGTAGCCCAAGATACAGGTAGAAGCCAACGGTCGAGCCTTCATTTTTTATATGGTCCTTCTGGGGCCAACGTCCGGGATTTCAACGAAATGCTTGCCAGTAAAGGACTTTCCCCATTGCGGAAAGGTTATAACTCCTATGGCGTCGCTTACCAAAGCCGATTCAACGACTTGGTGGTCGGGATGGAAATTGTCCACAACAATGGGCCAACTTCCGATTTTAGGAATTATGAGCTTGGGTACCGTTCAACAAGGATAAGCATGAATGTTGGCTATTCCTTTACAGAGGAAGATCAGCGAATACAGCTAATCCACTTCATGTCCTTTGGGATGGGATATCTCAACTTTGAGATGTTGAAGGATAGGGGGGGATTGAGTATGCCTGAGTTTTTAGAGGATCCCAAACAGGGGTTTATCATAAGGCAAAACGACCTGCATAAGGGCACCCTAAACATGGGTGGCTTTTTGACAGAGATTGGGTTTCAGGTAAGCTATGATATATTTCTGGCGGGAGGGGAAGAGACCGTGGAACTGGTCTCCAAATTTGGATATTCTTTCAGCCCTTTTGAGGATGCATGGAACAACAAGGGGCTTGCTTTCGACAATATCCAAAGCGGGGCGTTCTTTAAACTCGGAGCGGGAATCTCGTTGCCTGACAGAAACTATTTCTATCGTGATGCTGCACTAGCCGTGAATATTTTCTACGGTCTGCACCTTACAAGGCCGAATCAACTCAACACACAATTGGTCACGGCGGGCTATAGACCTTTTTCGGGCCACCCGTCGAACGTAGGTATTACAATTCTGGGGGAAAACAGGGGAAGGCATTATGGATTAGATTTTTACAACCTTTCGCAAAAAGGAAAGGCGACGGATGACTACAACCATACTCTAAACAGCATCAAGATATACGGGAACCTTGGGAGAAAGCTCTACCAGCGCAAAAATCTTGAAATGGGATTTCTTGCCGGTGTCGGCTTTGCCAACATTCGCTATACCCTGGATAACGTTCGAAAACCTGATTTTCCAAATCTTTTTGAAGAGCCGGATTTTGATGGCTACCTAAAGAATTGGGGCTTTACTTCAAAACCCGAGATCTACATCTCCTACGCTACGTCCATATCTAATAAGAATGTTTTTGATTTGGTGTACTCCCTGCGTACGGGATACGAGCTTCCCATAAGCAGTTTTTCCTTGGCGGATGTCGATATGAAAAAGTACATGACCGGACCCTACCTACAACTAGGGATTGGGATACGTCCTTAGTGAAGCGGATGGCTTTTGCTGAAAGCAAAAGCTTTTTTGGAATTTGCTAGATAATCAGGCCATTAACTATATATTTGTAGTTGCTTATCGAGAAAGACCGAGGGAAGGGCCCTATGACGTCTTAGCAACCTGAATACAAGGTGCTAACTCCCATCCTGAAAATGTCAGGAAAAGATGAGCGGTAGAAATTGCACGATTTTTCTTCCGGTTGTAGCTCGATATAGTTTTAAAATACAAAGAGCATGCAGAACAGAAC
>DATGMS010000102.1:0-9313 GCA_035307285.1 Cyclobacteriaceae bacterium | reverse complement strand
CCCTTTATGATGTCCTTGTCTTCCTGTGGTCCTTCAGCCTCGTCTATGTTGGCGATCAACATGTTGGCGTTGCCAATGATTTTGTAGTAAAATTTCCAAACAAATTCCACATCTCCGGCAGTATCAAGAATATGGGTTAGCCATCGGCTAATGCTCACAAACCATCCGTTACCCTGAGTGGTCATCACCACATCGTCCCCCATAACTTCGCTCATAATCATCACCCCACCATGGCCTGGTTGTCCTTGGCTGTCATATCGGATAAACATGGCCCTGTGGATACCATTCAATGCGGCCATGGCATTTTGCGTATTGGTAAACACTTGGGTCTCCGATACAGCGTCTGTAGGCGTGGTGTCCAGATAATCTTCGGCACAGGAACTGACCAAAAGAATAGCTGGCAACAGTATATATAGTACTTTTTTCATGATTTTTTATTTTGTTAACTCTTAGAAAAATTAAAAGCTGACATTTACACCTAAGGTCAATACCCTCGCTGGGCTATACACGTTGGAGGTAACCCCTGAGAAATTCTGGCTTACGTACATGCCTTTTCTTGCGGAAACCCATCCCAAATTTTCACCCGTTAAATAGATCGTTGCAGCCTGTGCATCAATTCTGTTGGCGATAACTCTCGGCACGGAATAACTTAAATTAACCGATCTGAAATTCAGGTAGGAGGCGTCTACAAGCCACCTGTCTGATTGTCCATTGGTCTGCGCAGAAGCGACGTTGTCCATTCTAGGCACGTCGGTCACGTCTCCGGGATTTTGCCAACGGTTCAGAATATCCTTATGAACGGCGTTTCCATCAGGATCAGCAGTCATCAGGGAAGCATACGTCGCATCATAGGTTTTTCCACCTACTGAGAAACTTAATAAAGCGGAAAGCGTGAAGTTTTTATAGGTAAAGGTATTGGTAATACCACCGCTTAAATCAGGGATAGAACTACCTGCATAATGGAACCTGGCGTTGGAAAGCTGGGTAGTAAGGGTATCGCCGTTGATAATCCTTAAATCATCCACTGTGGTGTCCTCCGCTCTGTACAATCCAGCACCATCGGTTGGATCCACTCCTGCCCATTCCCTAAGCCAGAAGTCATAAATGGATTTACCAACCATATATTTTTTAGTGCCGGAAATCTGTTCTTCATTTGGCAGCTTGGTAAATTCATTGGTGTAGGTAGATAGATTCAGGTTGACATTCCATCTGAAATCCTGGCTCTGGATCACATCACCTGCCAACTGCAATTCCAAACCTCTATTGAACATAGACCCGATATTCTGGTTACGTTCTTCCAGACCTGTTGTTAGAGACAAAGGCACCCTGAACAAAAGATTCTCGGATTGTCTGTGGTAATATTCAAGCGTACCGCTTAACCTTCTGAAAAAGTTGAAGTCCAATCCTATGTCAAAGGTATTATTGGATTCCCACAACAAATCTGCAGCTGTCAAAGAAGCTTGAAGGATTCCAGGTGCGTTGGCATTGTTGTAACCCAGGTCGTAAAGAGCCTGCCAAGCGTAATAATCTTCTCCACCGGAGGCATTTAAGAGGTTGTCATTGCCCACCTGCCCATAAGAAGCGCGAAGCTTAAGCATATCCACCCATCCTGCGTTGAAGAAATTTTCCTCATCTATTCTCCATGCACCTCCGATAGACCAGAAGTTCCCCCATCTTACATCATTGAAGAATTTAGACGACCCATCTGTACGATAGGAACCTGAAAGCGAATATTTGTCTAGATAGGTATAGTTCACCCTAGAGAAATAAGATTCGATCCTGTGCGTGTCCACTCTACCGGTGGCGGAGTTAATTACGGTAAAGTTGTCAGGTTCAATATTGCCGTCAAGAATTTGGCCTTGCTTGGCCATATATTGCCTGTTGATGGTCTTGTCATAGTTTTCATGACCCACCAAAACTTCAAGGTAATGATCCTGGTTAAAGGTATTGGAATAAGAAAGCAACTGGTTGATGGTATAGGAGGTGGTTTTGATATTGGTACGGTTAGTCCTACCCGCAGGCGCACCGTCACCTACCACCTTGTTGTCATATCCCGTAGAGAGATACTCTTGTCCATCAAAAGCCAGGTTGGTTCTGAAGGTGAAGTTGTTCAGGAAAGAAATTTCCGCGAAAGTCCTTGCACTCAACACCGTCCTGTCAAAGAAGTCTTCATTAAGCAACGTTTCCTGAACTACGTGACGCCCGTTAGAGCCCCCTGGACCTCTGGCTGGAAGTCCTAGGTCTGACATTCCTCCGATATCGAAAATCCTCTCTCCGTTTGCATCCAACAGAAAATCTCCGGTAGCAGGATCATGGGCATATACCGGATAGATTGGACCCATGTTTCTTGCAAAGAAGAAAGGATTCACATATCCAGTAGAGCTTCCGTCGCGTGCCATTTGTGATTTGATCGTCGTACCTGAAACGTTCAATCCGGTTTTCAACCAGTCCGTTGCCTGGGTGTTGATATTCACTCTGGCATTAAATCGCTCGTAATTCGAACGGATCAAAAACCCTCTTTCGTTCAGGTAGCCCAAAGACACAAAGTAATCTGACTTCTCGCTTCCTCCGCTATAACTCAAACCGTAGTCGTTCCTCTGACCCTGTCTTTCCAAAGGTTCAAACCAGTCCGTATCGGTATACAGCATTCTGGCATTGGGGTTGATCCTTCCATCAGTACCCACGATCTCATTGTCAGCTACATTAAAAGGGTTATAACCCAACGTACTCTTTACATTATCCGTTGCATATTGGTTAGCAACAGAAGGTTCTTCAGTGGCTAGCCGGGGGTTTCTTAAAGATTCCCAAACAACCGGATAATATTCGTGGGCATTCACCCTGTCGTACTCTGGAAGCGCCCTAGAAGACACCCCGTGAAGCGCCCTGAAACTAAACCTAGACGCTTTTGCCGTACCGCTTTTGGTGGTGATCATCACCACGCCGTTTGCTGCTCTAGATCCATATAATGCTGCAGAAGCGGCATCCTTCAGGATCGTAATGTCTGCAATGTCGTCAGTATTCAGGTTCGCTATGGAACCATCATAAGGAACGCCGTCCACTACATATAATGGCGTATTGGAGGAATTAACCGAACCAATACCCCGGATTCGGATACCGGCCGCCGAGCCTGGCTGTCCGCTGGCCGAAGTCACCTGTACCCCGGCAGAAGTTCCCTCAAAGGCAGCGGTAACGTTGGTCAGGGGTCGTCTTTCCAGATCTTGTGATTTCAAAGTTATCGCAGAACCCGTGAAATTCCCCTTCTCAGCTGTACCGTAAGCGACGATAACAACTTCTTCCAAGGAGGCAACATCCTGTTCCAAAACCACATTGATGGTGTTCTGATTGCCAACAGTGATTTCTTGTGAAAGATAGCCGACAAAACTGAATACCAGGACATCACTCCCTCCATCAACTTGGACGGTATATGCACCGTCTAGGTCGGTTATAGTTCCTGTCGTGCTTCCTTTAACCAGCACATTCACCCCCGGAATGCCGTTCGGCTCTTCCGCAGAGGTGACTCTTCCCGTTAAGGTCCGGCTCTGCGCCACTACAGAAAAAACTGTAATTATGGTTAACGCCAAGCCCAGTAAAGCTTTTTTCATAGATAGATAATTTAAATTTAACAACAAGTATATCTGCAATAATGAGATTTATATTTAAAATAGCAATTTTCTCTCTTGTTCAAGACCTAAGCGTCGTAAATGAATATTTTGTTTTTAAAATAATTTAAAGAAGAAATTAAATTTCGCCCTCGGAACACTCACCTTCAATAAAAGCAAAAAAACCTAGAAATATTATCAGAAATGAAAATGCGCACTGAAGTCTAAAAAACTTGTCGTAACGTAAAATTACACCTATTATTTTAAATGCCAAATAAACATTTATTGAATCTGAAAAAACAAAATTTTCACATCCCGCCTAATATTCAATTAAGAGCTGTTTAATGACCTAAACAATTAAATTCCCTAATCATCCTTCTAAAGGAAAAACCATCAACTAGGACATTAGACAGAATTTTTTAAAAAATAAATAATTATCAAAAAATTTAAATTAAGATAATATTGTACCAGCATCGATGATGTTTCGATGAATCTGACCAAGGTGCGTTTACTTAAACCGGAAACGTTTTTCTGCGACATTCCCGTTGTAATTCCCCGTGCTATTGTACATCCATCTCTATCAATTATAAATACCATTTACCAACTCAACAATGAATGAAAGTATTTTTGTGAAGTTTAGGAGGCATGTTGAATACCGGAACCTCTTGCAAGGAATAGATTACAGTAATAACAAAAAGAGACCGCATGAAACGGTCTCTTTTTTAACGTTAACTTTAAAGACAAGAAGAATACAAGAAAATCTCCAGTTAGGATCAATATCCTGGGTTTTGTTCCAATGGCGCAGAAAAGTTGTTCTGGATCTCCGATAATGGGATCGGCCATACAAATTTATCTTCTTCATATGCTAGGCTATGTCCTAAGGGTACATTTGCACCAGCTTGGTAGAAAGAGATACTTGTTAAGCTTCTGGAACTTGCTTTCTGAGGAATCCCGGGCATTCTTCCTTCTCCAGATAGCCTATGAATATCTCCCCACCTTTTACCTTCAGCCAATAATTCTATCCTTCGCTCATTCAGGACTGCAGTAAGTAAACCTTCTTGTCCCAAACTTCCAGAGGCATAAGCAGCTGAGGCAGGCACAGCGCGATTTCGCACAGAGTTCAATAATGTTAAACCTGCTTCCAAATTACCCAATCTAGCATTTGCTTCAGCGGCAGCCAAAACTATTTCCGCAAACCTGATGGTCGGGGTTGGGTCACTAAAGGTTACTGGATCGGTGTATTTGTTAGAGAATACGCCCAACGGGCCAGAAGAAGTAAGATCTCTTCTGGCATCTTCAGGATGCCAAAAAGGAGCTAACCAAATGATCGGACTTACTTTCACCAATCCCCTTGCCCCCAAGTCAGGGTTACCGTACATCGCTGCAAGCGCACCATTGGTGCCTGGGTTTGCAGCAGACGAACTGATAAAGGAAAATATATTATCAGTGGATTCTCCTCCACTGAAGGGAGCCGCAACAGCAGTAACCGAATAATTGGTCAACTTCGCGTGCTCGGTAATTACACCTTCCCAATCCTCCATATGAAGCTTTACTCTAGCTTTAAGCGCTATTGCCGCCCCTTTAGTGGCACGAAAAACTTCATTGGAGGTTTCCATTAATTGTTCTGCCTCATTAAGATCCGATATTAATTGGTTATAATCTTCTCCAATAGTACCTCGCGATACTGCCTCCGCTTCGGCAACTTTAGCTACATCATTCACTGCGAATAGCCTGTAAGGGATGCCTAAATCAGAAGGGTCATCAGAATAAGGTCTTGAAAACAACAACAATAGCTCGTGATGGGATAATGCACGTATGAACAGCATCTCACCCCTGAATTGATCTCTTTCGGCTTGAGTAATCACTCCCTCAGCCAAAGCTGTCTCCAACGATTCAAGTACAATATTTGCTCTATTTATGACCCTGTAAAGGGAGTTCCACATCCATACATTGTTCGCGGAGTTAGGATCGTGGGCATTTGTATAGGTTACTTCGTAAAAAAGCTGATCATTGTACATGTCCTCACCTCTCAAGTCACCCTGTTCAACGCTAGCAGCACCAAATGGATAGCCCCTTTGCACCGCGTCTGCATAAAAGCCTCGTTGTGCGGCTTCGTAAACCCCTAATACTGCGGATTCTGTTCTTTCTGCAGAAGCAAAGGCTTCTGAATCAGGAATAATATTAGCCGGTAATAAATCGGTTACTTCACATGAAGTTGCCCCTATTAATAAAGAGGCAACAATAAATGTTTTATATGAAAATTTTTCCATCATTTTTTAATTTTTCAGTGGGTAAAATTAGAAACCTACGTTAAGACCTAAAGACCAGGTTCTAATAATAGGAGCTACGTTCCAGTCAACCCCATATTGCAGTTGGCCACTGTACTGATTCAATTCCGGATCCAAGCCAGAATAATTGGTAAAGATCAATGGGTTCTGAACCTGTCCAAAGAACCTTGCAGATGAAATGGCACCATTAAAGGTGGAACTCAACCAATCAGAGGGCAATCTATAGCCAAGGACAATGTTCTGGATCCTAACGAAGTCACCCTTCTCAACAAATCTGGAGTTAGAGACACTGGTTTGCCACATGTTGGTGTCAGCACCTGAGTATACTCTTGGAACATCGGTTTGTTGGCCGCTTTCTGTCCATCTGTTCATGATTTCCACATGGTTGTTTGAAAATCCTTGTCCTAATAAACCTCTGCGTGTCTCATTCATAATATAATTGCCTCCGGAATATCTTACGAATATTTCCGCATCCCAATTTTTGTAATTGAAGGCGTTCGACCATCCTCCTTGCCACTTAGGCAGGGTATTGCCCAAAAATCCTTGGGTAGGACCTCCGGCAGCAGCCTGGGAGACATCGCCTGGATTGGATTCATTGTATTGTCGGAAGCCGTTCAAACCAGGGTCAAACTGGATGATATCATTGTTTCTGTAATACATGGCATTACCGTTTGCGGAATTTACCCCTGCCCACGTCACGCCATAAAGCTGGCCTATGGGACCGCCTTTATCTGTTCTGTTGTAGGTAGAAATGATCGGCTGGATCAACTGCGTCACCTCATTGGTCAAGTAGGTAAAGTTGAAATCAGTGTTCCAGGTGAAAGCACCGCTTTCAAGAACTTTGGACATGATTCTCAATTCAACTCCCTGGTTTACCATAGATCCGATATTCTGGGAAATTTTGTTTCCTGGAACCCCTAAAGAAGGCGCCGTAGGCGCATCCAGGATCAAGCCGTCTACGTTGTTGTTGAAATAATCAGCGGTAACCGTCACAGCACCCAAAGTCATGTCCAAGCCCACATTGAATTTTTTGGATGATTCCCACTGTAGGTTGTTGTTGGCCACATTGCTATAGCCTATACCTGCACCTGCTCCTCCCAGTACGGGACCAAAACCACCCGCATAAGGAAAAGAACCGATTTCGGTGTTTCCTACTTCAGCGTAAGAAGCTCTCAATTTGAAATCGGAAATCAATGCACTGTTGAAAAATGCCTCATCAGAAACCCTCCAGCCAATAGAACCTCCTGGGAAAGTACCTTTTCTGTTGTCTGCAGGCAGGGAAGAAATTCCATCATTTCTAACCGAAAACGACAACAAGTACTTGCCTTTCCAGCTGTAATTTACTCGGGCAAAAAGGGATTCGTATCCGATTTCAGAATAACTTCCACTTGCAAACTGATTATTGTAGGATCCGGAAATCAAGTTTCTCTGGATGTAGAACCTATCCGAAAAATCAGTGGCACTTCCGGAGAAGCCATAGAAATTGGTATGCTGATATTCAAGGCCTGCAGTCACATTTAAGCTGTGATCATCCGCGAATACTGTTTGATAGTTTAAAGTATTTTGCCAGTTCCATCTGAAGGCGGGATTATAGGCCATATAGACATATCCGTTGCCGCTTCTTCCGTCCCCATGTCGTGGATCCCACGTCTGCATATCATCCACTAAAGTTAAATCAACACCGATCTGCGTTCTTGCAGTAAGGCCCTCAACAATGTCTACCTCACCGTATACACTGCCTAGGACCCTGTGGAACCTGCTTCTAAACTGGTTGTTGTCCAACACAAATCCAATATTGGGAATATTGTTATCCGGTCCTGCCAAGTTAACTCCGAAACCCGTAGAGCTTCCGTTTGGAGTGACGTTGTATCCATCAAAAAAGGTATTTTCAGGATCATAAATGGGAACGTTAGGCAAAGACCTGGTAGCGTTATAAATAGCCCCAGATAGGGAATTGGAACCGTTATTCAACCCGAATAGCTGAGTATAAGAATAGGAAAGGCTGGTACCCAATCTTACCCTTGAAGACACGCTATGGTCAACGTTAGCTCGGAAGGAATAACGGGACTGCTCGTTGGGTTTAACAGGAGATTCCTGCTCAGAATAACCTAAGGAAAAAAAGTATTTAGTAGCCTCTGATCCTCCAGAAATAGAAAGGTTATGCTGCTGGGCAACACCATTTCTAAATACAAGATCCTGCCAATCTGTGTTTACCCCAGGCCGGGCGTTCTCACTTTGGCCTGCATTAGATCTCTTTTCATTGGCAATGGTTACGAATTGGTCACCGCTTAGCAGATCAAATCTTTCGACCTCATTATTAACCCCTACACTTACGTTGTAGTTAATTTGTGCTTTTCCGGTAGAACCTCTTTTAGTGGTAATCAAAATTACCCCGTTGGCAGCCCTCGAGCCGAAAATAGCAGTAGCAGATCCATCTTTTAACACTTCAAAAGATTCAATGTCTGAGGGATTGATATTGGCAAGCGGGTTACTGGTCTGAACAGCTGATCTATCAGAATCCACTACAGGAACGCCGTCAATAACAATCAGGGGATTGGCACTACTGGTAATGGAATTCACCCCACGGATTCTGATAATGGGTCGTTGTCCCATTAGACCACCGGGAGTAGTGATCGATACACCGGGCGCACGTCCAGCTAAATTGGACTCAAATGAAGCCGATACCAGATTTTCCAGTGAAGCATTGTTTATAGATGCAACTGACCCAGTTACTTCCCTTCGTTCTTGGGTACCGTAACCTACCACCACTACTTCATTTAATACCTTGACATCAGGAGCTAAAATCACATCTATAGTAGATCGATTGCCTATGGCGATCTGTTGGGTCAAAAAACCCACAAAACTAAAGGTGAGCTCATTCGCACCGTCAGGAACATTGACAGAATACGAACCATCAAGGTCGGTAATGACACCTACCGTCGTCCCTTGGACGCGAACATTTACACCCGGTATCCCTTCAGGCTCATCGGCCGAGGATACCTTACCAGAAACCGTTCGGCTTTGGGCCATTACAGAAAATACTGTAACCACGGCCAAAGCTAAACCCAGTAAAGCTTTCTTCATAAATAAATCATTTTGGTTTAATAACAATAATGGCTGCAATAATGATTTTTTTATTTAAAATAACAATTTTTAGCTCCTGAAGCGGACTTTTGCAAAAGATAAATAATTTCGTTTTCGTCAATTTTTCGAAATTTTCCCTTTAGTCAGCGCTTGATGAATGAAAAATCGGAAAATTTTTGAAAAACATTATTAATGATTTGGTTTTAAAAAATAAGATTTTTCCAAGATAGGGATATTTCATCCGAAAAAGAAAACAGCTTCATCTATAATAATAAATTCCTTCTAACAGATGAAAAAACAAATATTTAACCTAATTCACAAGCGGAAGGGCAATAAACGTCC
>DATGMS010000101.1:0-2174 GCA_035307285.1 Cyclobacteriaceae bacterium | reverse complement strand
CTGATGGCAATGGAAAACCTATAGGCATAACGGGCCGGGTAGCCGTCAACGAAACTGCTTCCAATAGTACCGGAAGTTTCAGGATTATCTTAAGGCATGGGCTGAACAAAAATTTCGGTGGTGCCGACGATCCAAACTTCCAGAGCTTTGAATCTGCAGGCGGAGAATCGGATCTCGATATTACTTTTCCGGTCAGCCTCCAGTAATCTCTCCAAGCAATAGTTAACGATATCCCATCCGCAACGCCAAAAGTTGCGGATGTTCTTTTTTAGTAGTTGGGGGCACAAAGGGTCATTTTGCTCCTATCCAGCACCCCAGTATCGGCATTGGCTCCGATATTTCCTGCGACAAGAATGACATGATAATCAGGACCATCGGATGCAAGGTGTACCTTGATATGCCCATCGAAATCCTGTAGATCTTCAAAGCTCAAGGTCTCGCCGTTAGAAAGTTCTCCTACAATTGTCAAGCTCTCCAATGTCTTGATGTCTACGGGGGTTAACATGGCTGCCATTGGTGCATCAGGCGCATCGTAAGGCCCAAAATGAAGATGGGCGGGGAAGTAATACGTCTCTGTGCCTTTGTCGCCGCTAAGCCGGATAACGGTCTCAATTTGTCCGTTCTGAATTTCTTTAAAGACCACCGTTCCGCTATAATTGTAGGCATCATTGGCCTGAAACAGCTCATACTCTAGTGCCTTTCCAGTATATCTATTGTCATCATCACCCGAAGTGCATGAAGTCAATAAAATCAGTACAAAAGGAAGCAAAAAGATGTGGCGCATATTTTCGGCTGAATAAAAAGGTTTGGCAAGTTTTGTTTATCTTTATCATCGCTAAACTGGAGATATTCCATTTTAACTCTTTACAAGATAAAAACAAATAATTCACAGATGAAAAAAAACTTTTATTTAGTGCTGCTTCTTATTGCCACGACAGGCTTTGCCTGTGCGCAGGACAAGACCGTAGGGCCGGAAATAATTACCCCAGAAAATCGTAACTACACAGTAGAGGACGTTGTAGAAGGCTTGACCATCCCATGGGGTATGGCTTTTCTACCGGATGGTGGCTTGCTAATCACGGAGAAAAAAGGCGAACTCATTCTTTTCAAAGATGGTAAAAAAACCAATATTGAAGGACTACCCGAGGTGACGGTGCAAGGTCAGGGCGGTTTGATGGACGTTGTCCTTCATCCAGATTACAAGAACAATGGATGGATCTACTTTTCCTATGCTTCCTCCGAAGGTGAGGGTTCAGGTGCCAACACGGCCATCGCAAGGGCAAAGTTGAACGGGAATAAGTTGACCAATCTTGAAGTGCTTTACAAGGCCGGACCCAACAGCGAAAGAGGGCAACATTTTGGCTCTAGGATAGCCTTTGATAAAGATAATTATCTGTATTTCTCAATAGGCGACAGAGGTGATCATGACGTCAACCCTCAGGATGTCACCAAAGACGGCGGTAAGGTGTACAGACTTCATGATGATGGAAAGATTCCTGCTGACAATCCTTTTGTAGACCAAGCCAACGCCAAAAAAGCTATTTATTCTTATGGCCACAGAAATCCACAAGGGATGATTACTCACCCCGTCACGGGAGAAATCTGGGTACATGAGCACGGACCACGAGGTGGAGATGAGATCAACGTTGTGAAAAAAGCCAAAAACTTCGGTTGGCCAGTGATCAGCTACGGAATCAATTACGATGGCTCTGTTCTTACGGAACTTGAAAAGAAAGAAGGTTTAGAGCAGCCACTTTACAACTGGCAACCCTCTATTGCGCCAAGTGGTTTTGCTGTGGTTACCGGGAATGTGTATCCTGAGTGGGAAGGGAAACTACTGGTAGGGTCTTTGAAATTTGCTTATGTGGAATTGCTTACTTTGGAAAACAACAAAGTAGTAAAAAGAGAAAAACTAATGGATGGCGAAGGCAGGGTAAGAGAAGTGGTACTCGGTCCTGACGGACATATCTATGCGGGTTTGGAAGGAAGAGGAATTGTTAAAATCGTTCCAAATAAGTAATAAGCAGAGTATCTGCTACGCCGAAACGAACAATGCTTATTCTAGAAGAAGAGCTGGAGGACTAAAGGACACCAGCAGTCAAGACTTTAGCCTAAGGATTTGTTGGAAATTGCGAATTGACATTTAAAAAACTTAAGGAGGGGACGTAATGTCC
>DATGMS010000100.1:0-2120 GCA_035307285.1 Cyclobacteriaceae bacterium | reverse complement strand
ATCGATAGTTTTCAGGCCCAGGAAAAGGAATACACCGGAACTTTTGTGTTGGGAAAGACGACGGAATCCTTTGACCTAGAGCGCGAGGTCATTGAAGTGGCTGACCCTTCACACCTTTCTGAGGAGGAGATCACAGCAGCCGTAGAACAGTTAGCCGGAGATATCCTACAAATCCCTCCCGCCCATTCCGCTATTAAAAAAGAGGGAAAGAGAGTGTATGAATCAGCGCGGAAAGGTATTGAGGTATTGCTTGATCCAAGACCTGTTACCGTCAGCGTTTTCGAGATTACCCGCTTTGATTTACCAGAAATCCATTTTAGGATAGTATGTTCCAAGGGAACCTATATTAGAAGCTTGGCGAGAGATTTAGGCGAGCTTCTGAGAGTAGGTGCGTATATGTCTGCTCTCACGAGAACAAGGATAGGAAGCTTCAAGTTGGAAGATGCTACCGATGTAGAGGAGCTTGCGGAAAAAATTAAAGCGCGAAGAAATGAAAATTTATGAAGGCTTAGATGATTTTTTACCCATTCAAAATGCAGTAGTGACATTGGGGACTTTTGATGGTGTTCATTTAGGACATCAGAAGATCCTCGGCCGCATTCGAGAAATTGCCGATGAGATAGAAGGTGAAACTGTTCTAATTACCTTTTGGCCTCATCCGAGGTTGGTGCTTTATCCACAAGAGCATAATATCAAACTCTTGACTTCCTTCGAAGAAAAGGCACAATTATTACGGAAGTTTGGGATCGACCATTTGGTAACCATCCCGTTTACAAAGGAGTTTTCCCAGCTTAGTTCGGAAGAGTTCATCCAAAAAGTACTGGTGGAGAAAATCAAAACCAAGGTGTTGGTGATTGGCTATGACCATCGGTTCGGCAGGGACAGAGAGGGCGGATTTGACCATTTGATGGCTAACAAAGGTCGATATGGATTTGAACTGGAAGAAATTCCAAGGGAGGATGTGGACCATAATGGAGTTTCGAGTACAAAGATCAGAAAGGCACTTGCGGACGGAAAGGTAGACATCGCCCGCACTTGTCTCGGTAGAGACTTTGAACTTAATGGCGTCATTATTAAAGGGCAGCAACTCGGAAGGTCCATTGGCTTCCCCACCGCCAACATTAAAATCCTGCATGATTATAAACTGATCCCTGGAGATGGAGCGTATGCGGTGACCGTGAATTTGGAAGACAGCATTTACCAGGGCATGCTTAATATTGGCAACAGGCCCACCGTGAACGGCACCGAGCAGACGGTGGAGGTCAACTTGTTTGACTTTTCTGGGGATCTATATGATAAAAGGCTGACCATTGGTTTTAAAATATTTCTAAGACCGGAACGGAAATTTGGCAACTTGGAAGAACTGAAAGCCCAGCTTGAAAAGGACAGGGCTACGGCAAAAGCGTATTTTGCAAATAGTCCAAACTAACATTACACTTATGCAGGGAACTTAGAAGGAGGTTTCTTAGTTTCTGAGGATTAACTTAAGCTTTAGCAATGAAAAATTCGGAGATAAAATTCAAAATAAACCTGGACGACAAGAATATGCCCAAAAGCATCGAATGGGATGCGACCGATAAAGAGGCAGAGGGCGTGGAAACCACCAACAGCATCAGCTTAAACGTCTGGGATAACTTGAACAACAGCACCTTAAGGATTGACTTATGGACGGATAAGATGTCTGTAGCAGAGATGAAAAGGTTTTATATTGATATTTTGGGTGGTATGGCGCAGACCATCGTGAACAGCACGGGGGACACCTATATTTCCGAAGAAATCAAGGAATTGTGCGACAGGCTGGTAAAGCACGTCAACGAGGAAAATAAAAAAGCAATGGGCTAAGACTTGTGGTAGTTAGCATATAATTTTTAAGAAGAGAAAGCAGCACCAACAATGCTGCTTTTTTTTTGTCACACTTTTTGTAAGATTATACTGGATCCTTTAGCATTATCAAGCCGCAAAGTAAAGATTTAGGTCTATAGAAATATTTCTAACACTGACCCTTTATTTTGAAACAAAAAGTGATATATTATCCATCAAACTAAACCCAAATAATTTATGAAGAATTTTACTGGTACCAAAAGCTGGTCATTCAGCCTTTTTCTGTTGGCGGTATTATA
>DATGMS010000099.1:0-2036 GCA_035307285.1 Cyclobacteriaceae bacterium | reverse complement strand
CCAATGAACTTTTTTTTTAAATTTATTATTGTATTCTTTGTAGTAATTTCCCCTTTAGGAATGACTTTTTTGCCTGAGGTTTTATGCAACAATGGAACTAGAAAATTGTCAGAAATTATTTCATCCCTCATTTCATTCAGATATACACCTAAACAATAAAAATATTGAGTTTCGTTAATTTTAACTTTGAAGCATCGTTACAGGAAGGCTTGGATGCCATGGGTTTTACCAAGCCCACACCCATTCAGGAGCAAGCCATCCCTTTGATCCAGGAAGGAAAAGACCTGATCGCTACGGCGCAAACCGGGACCGGCAAGACTGCCGCCTTTATACTTCCCATCCTTAATAAAATCGCCAAAACAGGCTCTTCGCAACTGAACACCTTGATCCTGGCCCCCACCCGGGAGCTTGCGGTACAGATTGACCAGCAAATCCAAGGTTTTGCGTATTTCCTAGGCATCAGTTCCATATCCATTTATGGTGGAGGGGACGGTATTGTTTGGGAACAGCAGAAAAAGGCCTTGGAAGAAGGAGCGGAGATTGTTGTCGCTACACCCGGTAGACTCATAGCTCTTTTGGCAGGAGGGAAAATAAACCTTTCCACCTTAGAACATCTTATTCTCGACGAGGCGGACCGAATGATGGACATGGGTTTTTCAGATGACATCCTGAAAATTGTCAATTACCTGCCGAAGAAACGACAGACCGTCTTGTTCTCCGCAACCATGCCGCCCAAAATCAGGAAATTTTCGCAGCAATTGCTGCAAAACCCCGAGGAAATCAACATCGCCTTGGGCAAGACAGCCAAGGGTATCACCCAATCTTCCTATATGGTCTATGACAACCAAAAAGAAGCATTGGTAAAACATATCCTGAGCCAAAAGGAATACGAAGCGGTGATCATCTTTTGCTCTACCAAGGACAAGGTTAAATCCCTTTACAAGGTGTTGAAGAAGGATTTCGAAATTGAAGCCTTTCATTCAGATCTGGAGCAGGTGGAACGTGAAAAGATCATGTCTGCCTTTAAAAACCGCTCGTTGAAGATTCTTGTCGGCACGGATATCATCTCCCGAGGCATTGATGTCGTAGGGATTGAATTAGTCATCAATTACGACACGCCTAGCGATCCAGAAGATTATGTGCATAGGGTAGGGCGGACAGCCAGAGCAGACAGCAACGGTGAAGCAATCACCTTTGTCAATGAAAAGGACAAGTTCAAGTATTCCAATATCGAGAAACTTATCGGTATGGAGATCAATAAACTAGTTATTCCTGAACATATCGGAACGGCGCCTACTTTTTCTTCCTCAACAAGCAAGTCCAATGGGCAAAGTAGGAATGGTGGGGGAAAGAGCAAGGTAAAGAAAACGCACTCGAGCCCAAGAGCAAAGCATCCAAAAAGAGAAGGGGTAAAGCCACAGTCTACCAGTCCGGCACCAAGCAAGACTGTACGGGAGAACATTGTACAGCCTGTCCAGGAAAAGCGGAAGGATGTCCCCAGCCATGAGGGGACTAAAACGAGTTCTAAATTTAGAAGCAGGAAAAACGTTGAAGACGGAGAATGAGGGGAGAGTTATCGTGAATTTTCAACTTGATAAATAAAAACCTTATGAATTTTCTGACCTTTAAAAACGGCGACCAAATGCCCGCTTTTGGTTTAGGTACTTGGAAGTCTGCGCCTAATGAAGCCCATGAAGCAGTTTTGGAAGCTATCAAAGCCGGTTACCGTCACATTGACTGCGCACATATCTATGCGAATGAGAAAGAAATAGGTGAAGCCCTCTCCAAAGCATTTAAGGAGGGCTGGGTGAAGCGGGAAGAATTGTGGATCACTTCCAAGCTATGGAATGACTGTCATGAAGAAGAGCATGTTGTTCCCGCTTTAAGGCAGACGCTGGAAGATCTTCAACTGGACTACCTTGATTTGTATCTGGTGCATTGGCCGGTAGCCGTGAAGAAGGGAGTGAATTTTGCCTCTACTAAAGAGGATTTTTTGACTAGTGAGGAAGCCCCTTTAAGTCATACTTGGTCAGCCA